>JANQEH010000204.1 GCA_028278455.1 bacterium | reverse complement strand
TTCAATAAGTCTACGACTTATCTCCGTCAACCAGATCCGCACTAAACTGTCTCTTAACTTAGTGCCACTTTTTGTCCAATATGTTCTGACGACGTACAGATATTACAGGACTTTGCCACAGACCTTACGCATCGCATTCCTTGGATCAACATACATTTTTTATGGCCTGTATTTTTAACCAGAGCGATTCCAGGGGATTGAAGATATTGCTAAGATAAAAAAAATATTGCCTTACAAAGAGCTTTTTGAAGTTTAAGTAAATACATGTTGACTATTGATGTTATTTTTTTATTTTTAGAAGAAACTTATCTATCTCTAAGGGATTAATCCTTTCAAACATAGTCGTTATAACTAATAAACCTATAATAATTATAGTTAAATCAAAACTCACAAAGTTGATTCTATATAATAAGATTACAATTAAATAAGCATTAATACAGTATAACAGCAAAGATAATTAGAGAATAATAATATAACTTGACCTAAAGAGGATGGTAGACATGAATAAATTGTCTTGGATCCATTTATCAGATTTACATTTCGGTTCACGTAGTAATACTTTCTATGAGAGCCTTTTAGATGACATCTCAAAAACCACAATAGAAGAGAATCGAACCTGTGATTTTATTGTACTTACAGGTGATGTTGCCTGGTCTGGTCAATCTAAGGAATATGAGTTAGCGAAAAGATTTATCGAAAAATTAATGATTATAACAAAGTTGACAAGAGAAAGATTGCTTATTGTACCTGGAAATCACGATTTAGATTTATCAAAAGCTTCTGAGGACCTTATCCCATCAACAACAGGACTAACCGTTAAATATTTAAAAGAATTAATAAATAAACAAAAGTCAATTAATAACTTAAATGCAAGATTTAATAATTTTAAAAAGTTTTATGAAGAAATATACCATCTACAAATAGAATATAGCCCCTTAGAATCATTTCTATTAAGTTTTATGGAAAAACTTGACCGTAAAATTGCAGTAATCTGTTTTAACACAGCTATATTTTCAGGACTAAATCCCTATAAGAGCATTGCTCATATAGGGACTGATCAGGTCACGAGAGCTATTCAACAAGCAAAGAATGCGGATATATTAATAGGAATCATGCACCACCCACCTGATTTGATATGGGCGCCAAGAGCAAAACCAGCAACCTCAAAGCTATTAACGGAGTTCAATTTTCTACTGCATGGGACCTTACACCGCCCTGCAATAAAATCGATGGTATCACCGGAAACGAAGGCTACCATTATCGGTGCGGGAGCAACGACATCTGCAAGTGAGAATGCATTTATCTATAACTTAACAAGCCTCGATTTAGAGGAGGGGCAAGGAGAAGTGATTTTTCGAAGATTTAGCCAAGAATTTGGCAAATTTTGGGGTCCAGATAATATGACTTATAAAAATGTACATAATGGGACTTTTGTATTCACACTTTCAAAAAGAATAACAGGTTCTATAATTGAAAAAATTGATGATAGTCAAGAATCTGGAGGAGATATTGAACAAGTATCTCCTGCCAATGCCTGTATTCTTCATCTTTCAGATCTGCATTTCGGGCGTCATCATACACGTGATTTAAATAGACAACCACTTTATGCTGACGAGTCTTCGTATGAAGATGAGATAGCAAAATTAAAAGCTGATATTACTAGAGTTAATAATGCGTACAGAATCTCTCCAGATTATATTGTTGTAACGGGAGATATTGCTGAGTTTTCTAAGGAGAAAGAGTATCAATTCGCTAAAATTTATTTAGATGAGATTAGATCTGCTTGCGGGCTTTCTTCAGGAAAAGTCCTAATGGTACCGGGTAACCATGATATTAACTGGAATATTTGTCAATCTGAAAGACTAAAGATGGAAGCGTTAGACAGACCGTTTGATTATCCTTATTTCGTGAAGTTTCAGCTTTACCAGGAGTTCTTTAATAATTTCTATAGGAGAGGTCGTGATTCAGATGAAGAATATCCAGTTTTTGATGAAAGACTTTTTGTTAATTATCCTTTTTTGGATCAAGGTATATTTTTTATAGGTTTCAATTCCTGTGTTAGAGAAAGTGAATTAACGGATGACCATTATGGTTGGATATCAGTTGATCAGGTTAATCGTGCGATAAACGAATGTAATAGAGTAGATCCAGACAAGAGACTTCTTAGAATAGCTTTGATGCATCATAATTATTGTCGTGATTCCGCCTATGATAATGAAAATCTTTCTGATGCAGATGATATAGAGATTGCATTAGCAAATGCTGGTATTAAATTAATTCTGCATGGCCACCAACATGTACCAAAAGCTACAATTACAGGTATCCCTAATGGAGAAATGCACGTATTAGCGACCGGTAGTGCAGGATTAGATGCTGAAACTCTACCTGAAAATGCACGAAGATACCAATATATTGTTATTCAAGATAGTGGTGTAAATGTATATAGAAGAAGGTTTGAACCAAAATCGAGAGATCACACAGGTTTTGGTGCGTGGGTATCAGATCCAGTACCTGAAGATTCACCTCTTTATGGAAGAGGTCCAGGAAACATAAATTTTACTTTAAGCTGATTCCTATTAAGGATATATCATATTGTATCTATTGATATAATCCCGAATGTCCTGTAATAATTATTAGGTAAGCTTAGGCTCAAACGATATGCCGTTCTCACTATGTAAAGTGAACAAAATCGAGATCCGGTGGGGATTTTCAGAGGTTTGTTCATTATGGATACAATTGTCTTGTCAGGTGATCTTCCAGTTGACCGGTTTTAATAAAATCATTCCTATTCTCTGCAAATCCAGACAGAATGTCTGATTATCAGTTTTAAATTCATGACGGGAATAATTATGATTATCAAAGCTAAAATAGACTATTGACGGCTTATACGTCGTATTTAGTGGTATGGAATTTGCAGTGTAGAGATTTTTGGTAAATTTAATGTATATTTTATTATGGATGATAAGAAACCAGCACAAAACGATCGATCAGCTGACTATAATACCTCGGATAGACTGAGTTCTTTGCTATGTTCTGTTATCAGATGTGCAAATCTTGGAATCCGGAGAAACGAGTTTCTTAATGAAGTTTCTCATTATATAATTGATTATCTTAATTGCGATTCTGTAATTCTCAGTCTCTTTGATTATGAAAAAACATTTTCCTTTGAGATTGTCAGGAAGAAACGATCACCCAAAGAGATGGTTACAGATTATAATATAATGGGAAGGCCGTTTAATATTGATTTGGAAACCGTGGAC
Source organism: bacterium (assembly GCA_028278455.1). Lineage (GTDB taxonomy): Bacteria > SM23-31 > SM23-31 > SM23-31 > SM23-31 > JANQEH01. The sequence goes on along the minus strand of JANQEH010000204.1, from coordinate 18,347 downwards.
ATTATTGAACAGGATGATCTGAATTATTTATTAACAACCTCCGAATATAAGCTTGAAGGACCAAATTTATCCGATAAAGGCAGTTTTTTTACAAGAGGCAGAAAAGGTCTCTATGATATAAATATTAAGCATAATCAGAAGACATTCAACAGTCAATACAGAATAGAGAGGGGATATCAATCAATTGCATCAATACCTCTATCTGTAAAAAATGATACTGTAGGACTTTTAATACTTAAATCGCAGACCTCAGATTTCTTTATTGAGACTAATATTACGTTGTGTGAGACTATAGCCGAAACTGTCGCAAGTGCTGCTCAGGATAGAAACAGGCAGCTGGCACTTAGGGAAAGGGTCAAAGAGCTAGGATGTCTTTATAGTATATCAAAAATAATTGAACTACCGGATCTCTCACTGGATGAAATATTAAAGAAGGTAGTTGAAATAATCCCCCCTGCCTGGTTATATCCTGATATAACTGCCGCAAGAATAGTATTCGATAAAACATCATTTACATCTGAAGGTTTTATTAATACAAGTCAGAAATTAACATCTCGTATTATAATTGAAGGTGTAGATAGGGGAGTTATTGAAGTTGTCTACATGGAAGATATGCCTGAGATATACGAGGGCCCTTTTTTACTTGAGGAGCGCAATCTCCTTGATGCGGTAGCACAACAATTGTCGCAGATAATAAAGCGAAATCTGGATGAAGATGAAAAGAAGAAACTTCAGGTTCAGATACAGCATGCTGACAGGCTCGCGACGGTTGGACAGCTTGCTGCCGGTGTGGCACATGAACTAAATGAACCTTTAGGTAATATATTGGGTTTTGCGCAGATTATTCTGGATGAGGTAACTCTGGAAGAACAGTTAGAGAAAGATTTAAAAAAGATCGAAGAATCTTCTCTGTATGCACGGGAAATTGTAAAGAAGCTGCTTCTGTTTGCAAGACAAATGCCTCAAAAAAGATCTTATGTGGATATAAATCAGGTAATAGAAAATACGATTTTCTTTTTTGAATCAAGGTGTCAAAAAGAGGGTATAGAAGTAATAAAGGACTTCGATAAAAACATACCGGAAATTCACGCAGATCCGGCTCAAATTCAGCAAATTGTAACAAATCTGGTAGTAAATGCTGTTCAGGCCATGTCATACGGTGATACGCTGAACTTAAGCACGGCTCTATCTGGAGATAACATTTCAATTGTAGTACAGGATAATGGCGCGGGTATGGATGATGAGGTAAAGAAAAACCTTTTTATACCGTTCTATACTACAAAGGATATCAATGAAGGAACAGGTTTGGGGCTTTCTGTTGTTCACGGGATAGTCCAGTCCCATGATGGTTCTATAGATGTTGAAAGCACAGTTGGTGAAAGTACAAGATTTGAAATTCTACTACCTGTAAAGCATAAAAACAAAACAGAGTCTTGAATGATGAATAAATCTAAACAAAAAGAAAAAATCCTGGTTATAGATGACACACCGAACACTCTTGAAATGCTTCAGAGAAATCTTTCCTCAAAAGGTTTCCAGGTGTTCCAATCAGAAAATGTTTCGGATGCACTCGGTATATTGGAAACAGTAAATATAGATCTTGTAATTACTGACTATAAAATGCCCGGAGCAAACGGAATCGAGCTGGTAAGACATGTACGCGAGAACTATAAAGATATTGAAATTATGATGATTACCGGGTATCCTTCTATAAACGGTGCAGTAGAAGCCATGAAAGAAGGCGCAGAGAATTATCTCGCCAAACCATTTACTAAGGAGGAATTGTTTGAAGCAGTAAAAACGGCCCTGGAAAGCCTCAAACTCAAGAGGAAGACTGGAGAGGTTGCCGGTAAACTGCTGCCTTCAGTTTGCGGGATAATTGGAGAATCTAAGGCAATGCAGGCAGTTTTGAACACAATAGAAAAGGCGGCGGCAACTGATGCCACGGTGCTGATCACCGGGGATAGCGGTACGGGTAAGGAGCTTGTATCGCGGGAGATCCATTATAAAAGCAATCGCTCAACAGCTCCTTTTGTACCTGTCAATTGCGGGGGAATTCCGGATGGTCTTCTTGAAAGTGAGATGTTCGGTCATGTAAAAGGTGCTTTTACCGGTGCAACAGAATCACGAGCTGGATTTTTCCAGACTGCAGACGGAGGATCGATCTTTTTGGATGAGATCAGTGAGACGAGCCTTGCAATGCAGGTGAAACTGTTAAGGGTATTGCAGGATAAAGAGATCTGCATGGTTGGGTCGCGTCGAGCACAAAAGGTGAATGTCAGAATTATTGCAGCTACAAATAAGGATCTCGAAACACTGGTTAGAAAGGGAAAATTCAGGGAAGATCTTTATTACCGTTTAAATGTTTTGAGTATCGGAGTTCCCCCTCTCAGAGAAAGAGAAAATGATATTATTCTTTTGATCAATTATTTTATAGATAAGTTTGCTTCTGACCTTCGTGAAACAAAGCCTTATTTTACAGAAAAAGCGCTGCTCGCAATGCGTAATTATGACTGGCCCGGTAATGTGCGTGAGCTCGAGAATATCATTCAGCGGCTGGTTGTTATGAAAGAGGGAAACGAGATTACTGTACCGGATCTTCCATCCCAGATGAGATTTTCTACGCATAGAGAGCCAAACCTTAAAAGAAATCTTGCCGAGGTGGAAATAGAACACATACGTAATGTTCTGGCAAGTGTTAACGGCAATAAATCAGCTGCATCCGAGATTCTGGGAATTGATAGAAAAACTCTAAGAAAGAAACTCTCTGACTTTGAAGATAAAGTAACAGATTAATCAGGTTGCTTGGACTGGGGAATATCTCCCCGCTGGTTCTGATTTCCCCGTTTTTTCTGTTTCAGAAACTGCCTAATTCATCAGAAAAATTATCCTACAATAATATTTCCACTTTTTATTTATTTCCGCTAACCTGTTCTGATATAATCAGTTGCGGTGAGTCTTGTATATTCCACAGCAATTTTGTTTAAAAATATCTAATCCGGTCAACTCTTCAGGTATACATATTGCCTTTTAGATGGAAAACTATAATCCAAAAGGAGTAATACGATGAAAAACTATACCGATATAAAAACGAAACAAAAGGACGTCTCAATTGACAGCCTATATCAAAAAGATGCTCAGACAGCTTATAATATCTGCAAAGCTTGCGAGGGTTATGATACGTGTACATTCCCAATGAATCTCAGCAGCCCTATTCTGCATTGCGCTGAATTTAAACCTTTCGAATCCGTAACAAAAGTCAAGGCTACAATAAAAACAGTGATCCCCGGTTTAGAGACAGTAGAATATGTCGGACTTTGCAGAAACTGTGATCACAGAGATGAATGTGTAAACTGTAAGCCCGACAAACATGTTCTCAACTGCGGAGAGTATCAATAAACACAGAATGTTTGTATTAACCTCAAATCATAACCGGATGTGAATCAGAAATGAAAAGAGAAAACATTGTTAATATAGTAAAAAAGCATCACGGGAAATTAGGTAATGTTATCTCCATACTAGAGGATATTCAATTCCAGTACAGATATTTACCGGAAGATGCTTTAAAAATAGTCGCTGAAGAAACTGATAAATCTATAGTTGATATTTACGGTGTGGCTACTTTCTACAAGTCATTCAGTCTAAAACCAAGAGGAAAGCATCTTATTTCCGTATGTCTTGGAACAGCATGTCATGTAAAGGGTGGTCCCGCTGTTGCTAAAGAGTTCGAAAAACATCTAAAAATAAGAACCGGTGAAACCACTAAAGATAATAAATTCTCACTTGAGACGGTAAACTGCCTCGGTGCCTGCGCTCTTGGTCCAGTTGTTGTTGCTGACGGTCATTATTTTTCAAAGGTGAAGACCTCGGATGTCAAAATGATTATAGACAGGGCTTCGAAAGGTATTGATAAAGTCTATGTCAAGACCGATCAGAGGATTTTTCCAATAGAAGTTAGCTGTCCAAGATGCAATCATGGCCTGATGGATCAGAATTACCTGATCGACGGACACCCATCAATTAGATTGACAACCTCATTCAATCGGCAACACGGATGGATAAGGCTTTCGAGTTTATATGGTAGTTTTAGTGTGGAGAGTGAATTCAAAATCCCTTCAGATACACTGGTACATGTTTTCTGCCCTCATTGTCACCAGGAACTTACTGGGACATTGGAATGCCCTGAATGCAATAGCGCCAATATGGTGCCTATGATAGTCAGAGGCGGCGGTATTGTCCAGATCTGTCCTAGAAGAGGATGTGAAGGGCATATGCTTGATGTAACATATTGACAGTTACAAAAAACGTAAATTGAACAGAATTAAATATGCAATAAGGATAGATAAATGAGACGGATTACATCGATTGAAGAATTCAGACAATTTCGGCAGATAGTAATGGAAGAAGAGACCGGTGATCTCTCAATTGTCGTTTGTGCTGGTACAGGAGGTCAGGCAAGCGGTGCTAATGATATCATACGGATCATAAAAAAACATATACTTAATAAAAAGCTGCAAGATAAGATCTCACTAAAGATCACTGGGTGTCAGGGTTTTTGTGAGATGGATCCATTTGTGATCATTGAACCCGGCAGTCATCTTTATCCTAAACTAAAGATGGAAGATATTCCAAAAATTATCGACTCTGCTGTTAACGGGGACTTAGTTGAAGAGTTACTGTATAAAGAGTCAAAGAAGACCTGCTTCGAATCAAAGGCAGATATTCCGTTTTTTCAAAAACAGACCCGTACGATACTCGGAAGGAACGAGCGGATCGATCCGATAAGGATTTTTAATTATATAAAAGAAAAAGGATATAGTTCTCTAGAGAAAGTCCTTTCAGATTTTGATCCTGAATGGATTATTGAAGAGATCAAAAAATCCGGATTAAGAGGACGGGGTGGAGCCGGATTTCTGGCCGGTAAGAAATGGGAGTTGGCTAGGGCAACCAAAAGCTTAATTAACAATGGTCAGAAATACCTGATATGTAATGCAGACGAGGGAGATCCCGGAGCATACATGGATAGAAGTCTGCTGGAAGGCAATCCACATTCTATAATCGAAGGTATGATTATTGCCGGACTCGCAATTGGCGCTACAAAAGGTATAATCTATGTGCGTTCTGAATATCCTCTAGCCATTAAGCATACACTTATTGCCCTCAGGATGGCACGTGATCTTGGTGTTCTGGGCGAGAATATTCTTGGCACCGGTCAGGATTTCGATATCCAGATCGTTAAAGGAGCAGGTGCATTCGTATGCGGCGAAGAAACAGCGCTTATAAAGTCGATTGAAGGAAAGATCGGAGAACCGAGACAGCGTCCTCCTTATCCTACCGACAAAGGTATATATAACTGTCCGACCTGTATCAACAATGTCGAGACACTAGCAAATGTTCCGATCATTATCAGTATTGGTGCTGATGAATTTGCGAAAGTAGGTGTTTCGGGAAATACAGGGACAAAGATTTTCAGTCTCGTTGGTAAGATTAAAAATACCGGACTTGTTGAAGTTCCGATGGGAACAACAATAAAAGAGATAATCTACGATATCGGCGGAGGAGCAATTGACGGAGGAACGATAAAAGCTGTGCAGACTGGAGGACCTTCAGGCGGTTGTATTCCTGCCTCTATGTTCGATCTGCCTATAGATTACGATAGTCTTGCAAAAGCGGGATCGATAATGGGTTCAGGAGGTTTGATCGTCATGGACCAGGATACCTGCATGGTCGATATTGCTAAATATTATATGAAGTTCTTTATGGAGGAATCCTGCGGTAAATGTTATACATGCCGCAAAGGGACGCAGAGGATGTATGAAATACTCGAAGAGATATCCGAAGGCAGGGGTACTATGAAACAGCTTGACCTGTTGGAGGAACTGGCTTACGTTGTAAGAGATACAACCATGTGCGGGTTGGGACACTCAGCTCCCAATCCTGTGCTATCAACACTTAAATACTTTAAAGAAGAATATATTGAACATATAAAATATAAAAAGTGCCGTGCTGGGGTATGTAAGGATTTAGTTGGCGCACCCTGCCAGGATGCCTGCCCTGTCGGAACAGAAGTGTGGAAGTATGTTGCTCATCTCCAGCGTGGAGAATTTGAGGAAGCATATATGGCGATCCGCGAACCTAATCCACTTCCATCTATCTGTGCAAGGGTATGTAATCATCCGTGCGAAGACAGATGTCGTCTGGGTAAAAGCGGAGCTGATCCGGTAGCTATCAGATCTTTAAAAAGATTCATTACTGACCGGGTTGATCCCTCCATCTACAAACAGGATGCTGTACCGCTCAATGGCAAAAAACCGGCAAAGGTTGCTATAGTTGGGGCCGGCCCCTCAGGGATTTCAGCGGCATATTATCTATCCCTGAATGGATTCAAAGTTACAGTTTTTGATTCTAATCCGGAACCGGGGGGAATGTTGATAACAGGTATCCCTACATATAGGCTGCCAAGAGAAATAATCAGTAAGGAAATAGCCTCACTTGAAAACGAGAATCTCGAGATAAAATGCAGTACTGTACTTGGAAAGGATATTACAATAGACCAGTTGTTTAAGGACGGATTCGATTCAGTATATCTGGCCTTAGGATCTCACAAAAGCAGGAAGCTCGGACTGGAAAAAGAGGATATTGAGGGAGTATATCCTTCTTTACACTTCCTGAGAGAGTTTAATATAAATAACACTAATCTGGCTAAGGGAAAAGTCGGTATTCTTGGCGGCGGCAACTCTGCCGTTGACTCAGCAAGAGTCGCTTTGCGTCAATATGATGTTGACAGCGTTACTCTGCTATACCGCCGCACGGATCAGGAAATGCCTGCTTTTCAGGAAGAAATACAGGCGGCTATTGATGAGGGAGTTTCTATCCGGACTCTCGTAACACCTATAGAAATTTTAGCTCACGATGGCCGCTTAGCCGGATTAAAATGCCTTGAGAACAAACTTGGTGAAGTCGATTCAAGCGGGAGAAGAAGACCTGTTCCCATCGATGGATCAGAATTCGATGTGGAACTCGATACTCTGATTGTTGCTATCGGTGAACAGCCTGAGCAGGAAGCTACAGTTCCTTATGAGATAGATGTTGACAGGCAGTTTAGGGTAAAAGTCGATCCTGAAACCCTTAAAACCAACCGAAAGGGTGTATTTGCAGGTGGAGACCTTGTAACAGGACCAAGTACAGTTATTGATGCGATAGCCACCGGCAAAAAAGCTGCAAAGTTAATAAGTAACTATCTTGCGGGTAAGCCTCTTGAGATTCCTGCTGTGACAAAGATACCTGAAGAACATATTGATAGTAATTTAGATAACATAGAAAAATACTCCAGGGAAAACAGGGCCGAACAACCGCATATTGATATAGCCGAAAGACGAAGCAGTTTTACCGAAGTGGAGAAGTGCTTTGCTATGGAAGATGCTCTGGGTGAAGCCGGAAGATGTCTCAGATGCGATCTTGAGTTTACTGCGACTGAAGATGGTGAGTCTGAGAAGAAGGATGCATTAGCTAAGGAGGTTCAGAATGATAACTCTTAAGATAAATGACCTTGAAGTCCAGGTTGAACAAGGAACAACACTTCTCGAGGCTGCAAGGTCTTTAGGTTTTCCCATACCTACACTGTGCCATATGGAAGGATTGTCTCCTTACGGAGCATGCAGACTCTGTGTCGTGGAGATATCAAGGGAGAATACCGGGTCTCGCCTGGTTACCTCCTGTACATATCCTGTGGAAAATGACCTTATCGTAAAAACAGCTTCAGAACGCGTACTTAAAGCACGCAGAATAATAATTGAGCTTTTATTAGCATCATCACCTCAGTCAAAAATAATACAGGATATAGCCGCTGAGCATGGAGTAAGACAGCAGAGATTCAGACAGGAGTACGAAGACTGTATTCTTTGCGGATTATGTGTGAGGATGTGTAAGGAACAGATGGTTGCGGAGGCGATCGGTTTTCAGGGAAGAGGAGATAATCGAAAGATCGGCACACCCTTTGATACCCCTGCGGATGAATGCAGGTTATGCGGAGGATGTATGTATGTTTGTCCTGCATGCCAGTTGAGATGTACATATACTCAGCCTGAAAAGGCTATTTGCGGGGGCTGTGCAAATCTACAGCCGCCCTGTGTTGACAAAGAGAAATTTGACGATATGATGTGCTATATGGAGCCATGCGTTGCTTGCGAAATAATCAAAGAAAAATAAAACTCTAACGGAGGAATAGACGATGTCATTAACGAGAACAAATACTTCTGCAGCCACCTTGACAAAGAACAGGACGGAAGGCTCGATAACTCCTCACTCAGGAATGTGCGTTACCTGTGTGGATGGCTGTGTAGGAATGTGTGAAATAGGAAAATCCGCCTATCGCGGACATGAAGTAATTTATCCGCAGCCATTCGGTGTCATAACAACAGCATCTGAAAAAATATATCCTGTCGATTATTCTCATTTTAACATTATGGGAACGGCAGTTGGAGCTGTCGGGATTGAAGCGGATAGCGATAAGGCGATATTCCCGAATGTAGATCTTGAAGTACGTTTCGGACATGATAAGGGACTTAAGTTCAGACTGCCTATAATGATTCCCGGGATCGGTTCGACAGATATCGCAAAAAATAACTGGGAAGGTGTCGGTATCGGATCGGCGCTTGCAGGTACAGGACTTACCATTGGTGAAAATGTTGTTGGAATGGATCCGAATGCAGTGATAAAAAAAGGTAAAATCATTGACGCTCCTGAGTTAAAGCGTCGTGTTGATCTTTTTAAAGACTACCAGCGTGATGGTTACGGTGCGATCGTTTTACAAGCAAATATTGAGGATACCCGCCTTGGCGTTCAGGAATATGGCATTGAAAATCTTGGCGTTGAGTGTGTGGAGCTAAAATGGGGACAGGGAGCAAAAGACATCGGTGGTGAAGTGAAGATCAAAGACCTCAAGAAGGCGCAGCTTCTCTATGAACGTGGTTATATTGTGCTTCCGAATCCTACTGATCCGGATGTTATCAAGGCATTTGAAAGAGGTAACTTCAAAGAGTTTGAACGTCATTCACGTGTCGGTATGGTTACCGAGGAATCATTTGCAAAGCGTGTTGAAGAACTTCGGGCAGCAGGCGCAAAATATGTCCATCTGAAGACTGGAGCCTACAGACCTGCTGACCTTGCAAGAGCGGTGAAATTTGCTTCAAAATACAAGATTGATCTTCTGACAGTAGACGCTGCCGGTGGCGGTACGGGTATGAGTCCCTGGAGAATGATGTGTGAGTGGGGAGTCCCCCCTGTAGAGCTTCATGCTCTCCTGCATCAGTACCTGACACATATGGCTGATAAAGGCGAACATGTACCTGCTGTTGCACCCGCAAGCGGATTCACTTTTGAAGACCAGATGTTCAAAGGATTTGCCATGGGAGCACCATTTGTAAAACTGATCGGAATGGCAAGAGCACCTCTGGCAGCTGCCATGGTTGGTAAAACTCTTGGTAGGACAATTAACGAAAACGAGCTTCCGGTTTACGTTGAGAGGTTCGGAAATTCAAAAGACGAGATCTTTGTTACAGCTCATGAATTGAGAAAAGAGATCGGTAACGATGAATTCGAGAAACTCCCGACGGCAGCTATCGGACTCTATACTTACTATGAACGGCTTGCCCAGGGAATGAGGCAGATCATGTGCGGCAGTAGAAAATTCGCCCTTGAACATATTACGCGTGATGATATTGCGGCGATTACCCGCAATGCAGCTGATATAACAGGAATTCAGTATGTTACAGAAGTTGATAAAAATGAGTCTCTGAGCATTCTTAATGGGTAGGTATTCAACACAGTGAGCTTTATAAAAAGGTTTGAAATGTAAATGTCGGGAAATACTGAAAAAAATGCAGGCAAAAAAACTATATATAAAGGTCTGTGCCTGTATTGTAAGTTTTCTTCTGAATGCACATTTCCGAGAGACCAGGAAAAACCGGTTTATCACTGTGAAGAATTTGACGATGATATTTCTGAAGATCAGAGACTTTCAGTAAATAAATATATGCAAGGAGTAATTGATTCGCTATACGACAGCCCGGAACCTTCTCCGAAGGCTCTTGGGCTGTGTTGTATTTGCGAAAACTGGGACAATTGCAGCTTCCCTAAACCTGAAGGTGGGGTGTGGCACTGCGAGGAATATAAGTAATTAAGGCCCCTGAAAAAATCGAGCTGGACTGTATTTATAAACTTTTTGAATATAGTCTTTAATACTAATCTGATTTTAACAAACATTTGTGTCAAATATTACGGAATCTGAGATGCATAGAATAGTCAAAGCAGAGTTTTTGAACGACACTGTCAAAAGGTTCGAAGTTGAAGTTCCGGATATCGCACGGTCACGCAAAGCAGGTCAGTTCGTGATCATCAGGCTGGGAGAGAACGGAGAAAGAGTACCACTAACTATTGCTGATTCATCTTCAGGAGCCGGGACTATAACACTTATTGTCCAGGAAGTCGGCAAAACTACTTTTTTTATGAACAAGCTTGAAGAGAATGATTTTATCCCGGATATAGTCGGACCTTTGGGAAAACCAACCCATATTGAAAATTTCGGTACTGCTGTATGCGTTGGTGGTGGTATAGGGACAGCTGTTGTCATGCCTATAGCAAAAGCTTTAAAGGAAGCAGGTAATAAAGTGATCTCTATCATTGGGTTCAAGAGTAAGGATCTATTAATCCTTGAGAATGAAATTAATGAGATCTCGGATGAGGTTATAATAACAACAGATGACGGAAGTTACGGTAAGAAAGGTTTCGTTACACAACCTCTCCAGGATATGTTTGGAAATTGCATGAAGATTGGAGTCGTTTATGCTATCGGTCCAATGGTGATGATGCATAATGTTGTGATGGTTACAAAGCCTCATAATTTATTGACATATGTCAGTCTGAATCCGATCATGGTGGACGGTACAGGGATGTGTGGAGGTTGCAGGGTAACTGTTGATAACCAGATGAAATTTGCTTGTGTGGATGGTCCCGAATTCGATGGACATAAAGTAGACTTTGAAGAATTAATTGCAAGGCTGGATACTTATAAATCCATGGAAAAGGATTCCTATTCCAGGATAAAAGAAGAATACTGCAAATGTGAAAGCTGATAATAATTATGGCAGAGAAAAAGAAGAAGGCTCCAAAAGTTCCCAGGCAGAAAATGTCTGAACAGGATCCTCTGATAAGAGCAAATAACTTTGATGAAGTCCCCTTAGGATATACTCCCGATCAGGCTATGCTTGAAGCTAATCGCTGTTTGTTCTGTAAAAAACAGCCCTGTGTTAAAGGATGTCCGGTCGATATTGATATTCCCGGATTTGTAAAGCTCATTGCTCAGGGGCAGTTCCTTGGTGCAGCTCAGAAGGTTAAAGAAAAGAATATTCTTCCCGCTATATGCGGCAGAGTATGTCCTCAGGAAGAGCAATGTGAGAAGTACTGTTCTCTTAGCAAGAAGTTTGGTTCTGTCGCTATAGGTCGGTTGGAAAGGTTTGTCGCGGATTATGAGCGGGAACTTGGTGAAGTCCAGGTGCCTGAAATTGCTCCGCCAACTGGAAAAAAGGTGGCAATTATCGGTTCGGGGCCCACAGGCCTGACAACAGCTTTCGATCTGGCTAAACTCGGGCACAAAGTGACGGTTTACGAAGCTCTGCACGAACCCGGAGGTGTACTTATATATGGAATTCCTGAATTCAGATTGCCGAAGGATATTGTTCGGGCTGAAGTAGATATCCTGAAGAAGATGGGTGTGGAAATTAAAGTGAATTATGTTATCGGTAAAATATTTACCATAGATGACCTTTTTAATAAAGGGTATGACGCTGTATATATCGGTACAGGTGCGGGACTTCCGTATTTCATGAATATTCCGGGGGAAAACCTGATCGGGATCTACTCTGCAAATGAGTTCCTGACACGTGTCAATCTGATGAGGGCTTTTGACTTTCCAGCATTTGACACACCTGTGCTCGATTTCAGAAAAGCAGTAGTATTTGGGGGAGGAAATGTAGCGATGGATTCTGTCAGAACTGCACTTCGGTTAGGTGCAGATACAGCTACTAATATGTACCGCCGCACCAGGAAAGAGATGCCGGCGCGTATCGAGGAGATTGAACACGCTGAAGAAGAAGGCGTCCTGTTTGAATATCTTGTCGCCCCAACAAGGTTTATCGGGGATGACAAGGGCAAATTGAAAGCTGTGGAATGTCTGAGAATGGAGTTGGGAGAGCCAGACTCATCCGGCAGGCGCAGACCGGTCCCTGTAAAAGGATCCGAATTCGAGACTGAATGTGATATTGCGATCGTGGCTATAGGTAATGGCGCCAATCCTCTTATTCAGGCAGAAACTCCTCAGTTGGCAACCAATAAATGGGGGAATATCCTTACCGGTGGCCCGGATGGCAGAACAAACATGAAAGGCGTTTTTGCCGGAGGTGACATCGTGATCGGCGCTGCAACTGTTATACTTGCCATGGGTGCCGGACGTGAAGCGGCAAAATCAATCCATGAATACCTGTTTGATGTTACATGGGAAAAGGAACCGGAAAACCTTGACCTTGCAGAGGATACTGTCTAGTATTATCTTGAAAGTGCTAAGATTATAATATTCTCCAGCAAAGTTTTCCTGCGAAAGTACCACTATATTATTTTTCTAAAAACGTATAAATTCGTGTCAATAATGACACGAAACAGCAGCAAGTATGGGATGGATTTTACTAATAATACTTGACAGCTGCCGTGCTTTAACTCGATGATATTATTATACTTATAGTTAAATAAAATAATACACGGACCTGCAACTTATATCAGAGTGTTGTAGGTTCTGGACTATTGGGCCCACAACTTATTTTAGCCTCAAAACAGTAGCATCTTCTATACATTCTCACACAATTTCACATTGTTATTATTGGTATGTTTTATCTTGTTTTTGGTACATATCTGGCACAATACATAAAGATCCTATAAATCTGTAATGAGGATTGGAAAAGTGTACTATAGTGGTTGGCATTGTTCAATCTGAACTGCACCCATTTAAATGTACAGTTTGAGAGGTGGACACATCGCTCTCAGGTGAGCGTGTAGCCCAGGCTTTAGATCAGCTCATAGAGGCCCACGGCAGACCGGATTCCCTTCTTATGGATAACGGCCCGGAGTTCACCGGAAAGAAGCTTGATGAATGGGCGTATATAAAAGGGATTCTTCTGCAGTTCATCGAATCCGGTAAACCGATGCAGAACGGGTATGTTGAGAGTTTTTACGGGAAGCTGCGGAATGAATGTCTTAATGAAAACTGGTTCGCTAAAGTACCCGAAGCAAGATAAGTAATCGAAAACTGGAGAAAAAAATACAATGAGATCAGGCCGCACAGCTCATTGAATTATATGACACCGAAAGAATATACAGAGAATTTAATCGGGGTGATCCCCTCTCGGGAGGATCGGGAAGAGGATAATACTAAACTAATTAACACAGAAATACTCACATTATAACCTGCCCAATTATAGGGAGCAGATCAAAACCTTCAGCTGTATTTCACTACTCATACCCTTAATTGTATATGAGTTTGAACCTAAATATTCACATATGTCTTATTGGGAAAATACGAGCAGATACTATTGTATGACTTGACTTTCTTGTTTTTAACGATCCATATGGACTGTAGAAATTCTTAATACCGGATAATAGATTTTTTGAACAGTTAAATAATTACCACTGTTCAGAAGCCCTTATTGCTCAGGTGTAATTTTGAGGTTCCTATCTGGAGGATTTTATTCTCCAGGTAATCTCACGGTATAATCATTCAAACGCCTTGATACCTGTGATCTCTCCGCCAATGATCAGTGTGTGAATATCGTTGGTACCTTCATATGTCTCTACCGATTCAAGGTTGCACATGTGCCTGCCGGACTGGTATTCATATGTTATACCGTTTGCTCCAAGAATATCAACTGCCTCACGTGCAGTATTAAGGGCATTTCTCACATTATTTTTTTTAGCCATAGAAACTTGAGCGAACGTATAATTCCCCTGGTCCTTCATCCTTCCGAGCTGCAAGGCAAGGAGCTGGTCTTTCGTAATGTTTGTGATCATGTTTACAAGTTTTCGCTGAATAAGCTGATACGATGCTATTGGTTTACCAAACTGTATTCGATTTTTTGCATAATCAAGTGCCTCATCATAACACGCCATTGCTGCCCCGATAACACCCCAGGCAATACCATAGCGTGCCTGGGTCAGGCAGCGTAAAGCTGATACAAGCCCTTTTGCTTTCGGCAGTTCATTCTCGAATGGGATCTCGACATTATCCAGTATCAGTTCTGATGTCACTGATGCCCTAAGCGAAAACTTTTTTTTCATTTCAGGAGCTGAAAAGCCCTGTCTTTCTTTCTCTACAAGAAATCCCCTGATATCTTCACCGGTATTTGCCCATATTATAGCAACATCTGCAATTGAACCGTTTGTTATCCACATTTTATCGCCATTAATCAACCATCCTGAATCAGTTCTTTCCGCTCTTGTGATCAATCCCCCGGGATTTGATCCGTAATCCGGTTCGGTCAGTCCAAAACAGCCGATCTTTTCACCCGATCTGAGTTTAGGAAGCCAGTAATCCTTCTGTTCCTGCGAGCCGAATTCGAAAATCGGGTACATAACCAGCCCTCCGGTAACAGATGCAAAACTGCGTAGACCGCTGTCTCCCCGCTCAAGCTCCTGCATAACAAGGCCGTAAGCGACATTGTTCAAAACCGGTTCATTACCTCCCATAGGTATATTAGCACCGAAAAAATCCAGTTCAGCCATTTCCGAAATGAATTCCATGGGGAATTTCCCTTCTTCCATATATCTGCCGATTACAGGGATCGCTCTGTCAGAAATCCATTTCCGGACTGTATCACGTACCATCAATTCCTCCTCATTGAGAAGCGAATCGATATTGTAGAAATCAACTCCCTTAAATAACGCAGAGGGCATTATTCCTCCTTACTAAATAATTTAATCTAAGTCTAACGGATTCGTGAGGATCTCCTGTTGAGTCAGAATACCCTGTCATTATCGTCTAATTGCATAAAAACCGGCCGCATTGTTACGGTTGTCTTTCTTAATTGTAAAATAACAATTTAGAGTGAATCTTCAAAACGATTTACATGTTTTATTTGGAGAATAGGGCTTATTATTGTGTCCCGAAAGCGAGAGGTGTCTTTAAACGGCGTTAGGTTTCAGTAAAAGTGTTTATTCCGGGGAGATGGAATTTTGTCATTTTTTAATTGGAACTTTGTTTATCGCTAAAGTGTTCTGATAAACCTTATTAAGTCACCTTACCTAATAACAACATGGGGAATCAACATGTCTGGAACAGATAAAGAGATCACAAAGCTGAAAACAGATATTCGTAAGCTTAATAAAGAAATACGGTTTATGAATTAGGATATTAGTAAGCTTAAAACAGAGAATGAAAAACTCAAGAAATGTATTTGCCCTACTTACATGTATGGAATAGATACAATTTCAGGTATAGGCTCTCGTTTGCATGATTATCTTATACAGGATAAAATCAATAAAAAACTGGAAGCTAATTCCAAGTCAGGATCAAAATTTTATGGATGGGAATATGTTGAATCGGTAATAACCAGAAACAATGTTGAGGACAAAAATAGAAACAGACCTGGTAATAAAGCACTAATTAAGAATAACTACCCCAACAAGGATTACTGTTATATTATTTATATTAGATATCGCAAACGAATTCCTTAATTGTTTACAGGTATGAGTAATCTTCAAAAGCCTTGCTTCGGCAGGGCTTTTTTTATCTGCCGTTTATTAGCTGTAACCTTATATAGATAACGTGCAGCCTGATTGATATTTCATTAAATGGAATTGATATCCGGGAAATCATAATAATTATATTATTCAGGTATTTCAAAAAACAAAAATATAACTATAAGTCAATAAAGGTCTTGTAGACTGAAAATGGTTACTTAAAAGCAATAGTTCTGCTTTACTGAGTTATAGTCATTTAAACTCAGGACCGAGTGATGTGTTTTTCCACAATGCAAAGAGAACAAAATTAATAGCCTTAGAAATATTCAGCAGTATAGTACTTTTGGATACCGGAAATAGTCATTTTTTACAAGAAGATTATTAAAATGCTTGACTTTTTAGTGTTTAGATACTAAATTCGAATATGGAAGAGGTACACGATATAATAGCAAGAAAACTACATGACTTCATAAATAATATCCTTTATTTTGAAAAGAAGAATATTTTCAAGTGTGAGGGATTGACACTATATCCATCGGAGATTCATTTGATTCTATTAATGAGCGAGATACCTACGAATGCTACACATCTGGCGGATGCGCTGAAAGTAACGAAGGGTGCGGTTTCGCAGACATTGACGAGGCTGGAAAAGAAGGGTGTTTTGCTAAAAAAGAAAGATCCTTATTGCAGGAATGAACTTACTCTTACGTTTACAGATCTCGGGATGGAAATATTTAAACAGATGAAGGAGATGAGTAATAGAATGGAAAAAAATCTGAAAAAGGAACTGACAAATTTCGATGACTCTGAACTAAAGACTATCGACCGTTTTCTTGACAGGTTGACTCAGAATACAAATATGATCCCGTAAATAATCTCAAAAATACGCTGTTGTCATATCATTTTTTTTGGCCTCAGTGTTTAGGCACTAAATACAATGAAGGAGTTGTAATGAGAAAGCAGCTTTTGACTATAAACGCATTTTTTGAAAAACTTCCCGATCGTGTGAAGAAGATTCGAAAACCAATGTGGTTGATTATTGCAGGAATCACCGTTTTTGCAGTTATCGGGCTGGGAAGGTTTAAGATTGATATGTCATGGAATGTCTTATTCAAGCCAAGTGAACCAGTAAAGATAGCATATGACAGGTTTCGTGCTGTTTTCGGCAGTGATGAGGTTCTTTACCTGGTTTATGAGGCAAATAACGGTGATGTTTTTTCAGAAAGTTCTCTTCGAGCCCTTAAGAGACTTCATGATGAGTTTGAAACGTTGAGGATGAATCAGCCTGGTACCCCAAAATCGGAGCTTAGTCATATTACGCGGGTAACTTCACTAATCAATGTTTCCTATCTCGAAGGAACTGAAGAGTCGCTGATATCAAGAGACTTTATCGGTGATAAAATACCAACCAGTAAAACAGAATCGGATACACTGCGCTCAATGGCTTGCAGACACCCGGACTATCCAAGGCTTTTCTGCTCTGAAGATTCGAGATACGGCGGGATATTACTGCGTACAGATTTCAATGCGGAGATACTTTATGAGGAGGAAGAGACAGAGCAGGAGGATGATATAGAGATGGGATTTGCATTTGAAACTATAGATGAATCGGAATATATATCTCCCCTTGATGGCAGGATCCCGAACTTCAAGACTACCCTGACAGCTGATTATGTTCCGTTTACGGCCGCAATTTATGAGGTAATCAATAAACATGAGTATACAGAGTATTTCACGTTCTATCCGGCAGGAAATACTGAATTGATGGGATTTATCGGGGATGAATTGATGAAGGAATTTGTGATTATTATTATAGGATCAATGTTTCTGATTCTTGCAGTCCTGGGAATCCTTTTTCGATCCATTAGTGCGGTTATCTGGTCATTTATAATCATCATTCTCTCGATAATCTGGACACTTGGAACTGTAGGGTGGAGCGGTTTAAGCATGTCGGATTTCGTAAACATCATCGTTTTTCTCCTAATAGCAGTCGGAGTAGCAGATTCAGTCCATATTCTATCCGGCTACTTATACTTCAGACGGCAGGGTGAAGAGCATGAGTCTGCTATACGATCTGTCTATAGGAAATCCGGTTTTGCGTGTTTCCTGACCAGCATAACCACTGCGGCAGGTCTCATGGCGCTTAGTTTCGCTCCTATTGTTGCCGTCCAGAGATTGGCTTATTTTGGAGCAGTTGGAGTTCTGTATGCTTTCTTTATAACAGTGTTTATACTGCCTTTAATGCTGGATATTATGCGTCCAAAGGTCAATAAAACCGATTCACAGAAGAAATCCCGCAGTAAAGAACGAAGCTATTTTATACAGAGAATTCTTGCAGAATTCGACCGTTTCAGTACGAAACGTCCCGGAAGGAAAATATTTGCCTTTATTATTGCAGGTATACTCCTGGTTCCGGGAATAACACGGATTCAGGTTGATTCAAATATGCTGACTATAATTCGAGAAGATAAACCGATCCGGAAGAATTTTGCTGTGGTCGACCGTGAAATGGCAGGTACCGGGAATATCGAGATTCTAATTGATACCGGAAAATCTGACGGTATGAA
>JANQEH010000091.1 GCA_028278455.1 bacterium | reverse complement strand
TTTCGCAGTTCAGCGTCAGAACTTGACCAGAAAGCTGCCTACGCCATCGGTGTTCTTCCAGATATCTACACATTTCACCGCTACACCTGGAATTCCGCTCTCCTCTTTGGCTTTCAAGACTGTCAGTTTCAAAAGCAGGTTACTCGTTAAGCGAGTACATTTCACTTCTGACTTGACAGCCCGCCTACATGCCCTTTACGCCCAGTGATTCCGGACAACGCTTGCTCCCCCCGTATTACCGCGGCTGCTGGCACGGAGTTAGCCGGAGCTTTCTCTGGAAGTAGCGTCATCGGTCGCCCGTATTACAAACGACCTTATTCTTCCTTCCTAACAGACTTTTACACACCTAAGTGCTTCCTCAGTCACGCGGCGTTGCTGCGTCAGCCGTCAGGCCATTGCGCAATATTCCTTACTGCTGCCTCCCGTAGGAGTCTGGGCCGTATCTCAGTCCCAGTGTGGCCGATCACCCTCTCAGGCCGGCTATCCATCGCGGTCTTGGTGAGCCGTTACCTCACCAACTAACTAATGGACCGCAAGCTCATCCTCAAGCGGCAGGCCTTAAAAAGGTACCCGCCTTTAATACAGAAAACATGCGAATTCTGCACAGTATTCGGTATTAGCACCGCGTTAGCGATGTTGTCCCCAACTCGAGGGCAGATTACTTACGTGTTACTCACCCGTTCGCCACTTTACTTATATCCCGAAGGATACTTTCTCGTTCGACTTGCATGTATTAAGCACGCCGCCAGCGTTCGTCCTGAGCCAGGATCAAACTCTTCGTTGTGAAATTATTATTACACTTATGAGTAATGAACCTGTAATTGACTCATGAACCCTGCACCTATTTCCAAAGAACATCAAAACTTTTCCCATTTTGTAGGGGCATATAAGATAATCACTATTTTTAACAAAGTCAATATAATTTGTAAAATATTATTAACTTTTTTACTAAAATCCTCAAATTTCCAGACCATTGTTCAATTACCCACATCTTTCCCCGTCACCATCTGCACTTTATCCACATATTATCAACAATCTAATGCGCCGGTTCGATCCGGTTTTATGATTAAAATTATAGCGAAAAATACTGGGATACACGCACAGCGAAACTTTCGTTCATACATTTTCTCTCGTAAAGACGTAAATGATGCCCGGAAATCATTGAAACGAATTTTTTTTATCAGTTAGTACCTATTGTGAAATAAACTTTTTGAGAATAACGTTCGCCCATACATACTATATATATGTAATGAACGATTGACATACCAGGGGCGTAAAGGCGCAGAGCCGCAATTAAGAGAATTATGGATTGGAAACAATTAAAATAACATTACCCAATTGACAAGGGGGACTATAAACGGACTCCCCCTTCGAGGGGGGATGTTTCTTTGCATCCGAATCAACAACCTAACCCTTCAAAGAGCCAGACGTCAGCGGCGGCATTACAAGAAGAATCTCATTTTAAATTCCCCCCCTTAACAAATGTCATGGTCCACCCGCGGCGGGAGGAAAAAGAAAGTTGTTTACACCTATCCCTGATTACCAAAAACAAATTACTATTTACTGTTTATCAACGATCCTGTATTCATATACACAATGCTCCTCAAATGTATCTACAATAAACATTTTGTCGTCATAAATTTTAAAAATAGTACGCAATGCTAACAAATCGTTCTCAAAACGTGTCAAAAGAGTGCCATCCTCATCATATATTTCGAACATCAGACTCCCAGGATCACCTCGATTTTCCTGATCAACAACAGTTGATATCCATATCCTGTTTTTCCCATCCTCAGCGACACATGCTGAAAAACAGTTTGTCCACAAAGTTTCATTAGGCTTTCCGGGATTACTACTCCTGTAATCTTCGTCTTCAACATAGGGTAACTCTCTGCTGATCTTGTATAATAAATTTCTTTCAGAATCATGAACGTCTATTCTATTTTGGTTGTGAAATGCTAATACCAACCTTCCCGATAAGCCCTCAGTGAATGAGATAAGATTACCTCTATAGTTGAGTCTATTCGATTTGTATTGTCGCTTACTTCCAAAATCGGATATAATCTCTGAATCACTATTCATTAGAAAAACAAGTCTGCTTTCATCTATGTCTTTATTTACCATAATAATATTACCATTCCTCAGCATATCAAATGGGAAATAATGCTCTTTATCATATCTTATTCCCTTCAAAAAATCACCATGACTCGAAAAAACATGAACATAATTTTTCGGACTGTCGAAAATGTAAATATTATTATTACTGTCTACGGAGACTTTAAAGGGAAAATCAAATTCTCCTGGACCTTGGCCTTTATTTCCAAAAGCCAGAATAAATTTCCCTGTTCTGTCAAATTTCTTAATACTGTAATTTCCTGCATCAATAATTATGATATTTTCTTCATGATCAAGTATTGCGTCCCTTGGTCTATATAGCTGGTAGTTTTCATCTTCAGTTTCGAGATCCCCGATCTTTCTGACAAACTCCAGTTCGATTTTTTGTTCCTCTCCCCATAGCGGGGCTAAGTTATGTACATGTCGGACTCCGTCGATGATCTCCACTGTATATGTCTCAGGCCCGGATGAACAACAGGTAAGCGAGATAATGAACAGCAGGAAAAAAATCTGATTGAATTTACTCATTATAACCTCCCGGATCTGTTTATACCCCTCTTTGACCGCCCCCTTGACATGGAGGAATACGGTCGGCGTTACAAAATTGTACCCTCCTATGAATATCTACTTACCATATGAGGTGAACGGCATTCACCCGGTTATATTAATTATCCCTGATTTTCGGGCGAACTACGCTCGCCAATACTTAAAAGTATCTCTCAAAAGCTCATTCCCCTTTAATAAAAGGGATTGTTTATTCTCTATCTCCAATTGCTAATTATTGTTTTCAACTATCCTGTATTCATGAACACATTCCTGACCTGAGTCATCAAAAAATAACCTCTCACCATGAATGTAAAGGTTACCATTACACGGCATCGGAACAGTCGTTAATAATATTCCCTCACTATCAAATATCTCAAAATACATAAAATCTCCCCAAAAAGTCTCCCCTTCCTTTTTTCGCCGTTTATAAGTATGAATCCACAACCTGTTCTTTTCATCAATATCAACATCCCATGATATTCGTGAAAATCCTTTGGATTCGATCTCCATCGGTTTACCGCCGACATTGATAGTCCTTTTTGTTACAGTAAACTCGGGAATTATATCTGTCGGTCTGTCCATACGAAATACAAGATCTCCCTCAAGATCATATTTATCTATCCTATTAACCTCTGACATGCAGACATACACGTTATCCTGTTCATCTAAGACAATATTGATATTGTTGCCCCAATAGTTCTTTTCATTATCGCCGAAGTCATGAGTATCACCGAATTCTCTTGATAGTTTAAACTCGCTATCAAAAATGCTGACCAGTTTGATCTCTTCCTTGATATTATCCGATTCCCTGTATTTCCCTGCAGAAGTAGGAAAAACATAGTCCGATCGGTTTGTAATATTTAGTTCATATATTGTATCATCCGTTGAGTGGCGACCAATCTCCTTCCCATCCGGAGAGAATATAATTATAGTTCTAAATTTGGAGACTAATATTTCACCGTTATCCCTGATGTACATCCCATATGGTTTGTCCAGTTCTCCCGGACCCTGCCCCGGTCGTCCGATAGTCTTTAAATATTTACCATCAATGTCAAAGACCTGTATTCTGCCGTTTCCAGAATCAAGAACATAAAGATTTCCTTCCCTGTCTACTTTCAGATCCGAGATCCTGTAGAACTGGTAGTTTTCATCCACTGCATCTAAACCGCCAATTGTTCTTACAAATACCAGTTCAATCTTTTGCTCGTCTCCCCATTTCGGCGCGAGGTTATGCACGTGACGTACACCATCGATGACCTCTACGGTGTAGTTTTCAGGGTCGGATCCGCAGTTCATTAACGTGATTATGATCAATAAGAAAAACATGTGTTGTAACATATTCATTCTCACCTCCTTAATTTGTTAACACCCTCCTTGTATTCCCTCCCCTTGATAGGGGGGACTATTAATGAATTCCCTCAAGGATGGAATCGATTATCCAGTCACCGCGATAAAGAAAAACACACATCTGAATCCCCCTGTAAGGGGGACAAAGGGGATATTCAAGTATTATCCATTTCAAAATTTTCCCTTTATAAAAGCGCCTGTGCCGCCAACGACGGCGTGATCAAAATAACTGCATTATATATTCCCCCTTAGCTAAGAACCTGTCCCGCCAGCGGCGGGTGGATACAGGGGATTATTGACCGTCTTTCCCAATAACCGGCAACCATTTACTAATTATTGTTTTCAACTATCCTGTATTCATAAATCGCGACAAGGTCTTTACTGACAAAGAAAACCGTATCTCCCTGGATCCTTACAAGAGTCAATCCTTCTTCAGGCTGCTCAATGTTCCCTAGCCATATTCCCCCGCTGTCGTAAATCTCGAAATGAAAACCTCCCGGCTGTTCAAGTGTCTGCCCGATTTGCCCCTCTGCAGGCAGCACAGGTTGTTCATGGTAGGTCGCCACCCATACCCGGTCATGGCTGTCGATCTCGACACTCAGTGAAACATAGGTCATTTCAGGAAACGGCATCTCTGTCTTCTGACCATTGAAGTCAAATTCCCTGATCGATGTTTTGTGAACTATCTCGTATGGCAGCGGCCGGTCGATTTTCAGAATCAACTCACCTGCAGTGTTATATTTTTCGACCAGGTTTTCGGTTCCGTAGGCAGCATATATATTATCCGCACCATCCACAGCGATGCGGACTATATTGCCCATCATGTTCATCATCATGTCATCATATTCTTTGAACTTTCCGAAACTCCTGACAATCTCGCCTTTACTGTCTATGATGCTGACGAGCGTCTTTTCCGCTTCGGCCTCTTCCTGCCCGGGCTCGGGAATATTCAGCACTGGAGCGACCAGATTTCCATCGCTTAGAAAACGAAAGAACGTATACATCTTCCTGGCTTCAGTGGAACTCATGAATACACCTGTTGATGAAAACTTGTCAATCCTCCTGTTACCTACATTCATTATATTTATGTTGTCTTCATTATCAATAACTATAGATGTTGCCATATTGAATTCACCCGGACCCTGCCCCTCACCCCGGCCAATTGTCAGGAGATACCTGCCGTCCGGGCCGAACTTCTGCAGCCTGTTATTGCCGGAATCGAGAATATACAGGTTACCTTCCGTATCCTTCAGAGCATCTGCAGTTCTGAACATCTGGTAATTTTCATCCGTTTCATTGAGCCCGCCTATGGTCCTGATATACTCTAACTCGACTTTCGGTTTGCCTCCCCATTGCGGTGACAGATTATGGATGAATCTAATACCACCGACTTCTTCTATCGTATAATTTTCCCCGCCTCCGCAGCCGGTCAGGGATACAGCAAATACTATTGTTAATGCATATAGAGAATATTTTTTCATAGCAGCCCTCGATCATGAAAGTTGGCAGGTAAACAGATTGAATCCAATTTAAGAACAAAAAAAATAAGAAACACCTGTTTTTCTAGAGAATACAATGCATCTACCAGAATTTTCTAGAGCCACCCCGGATTCTCGGGAGGACGCCGTTCACCCATACAAAGATGTAACAGTATCTTGATTACTCCACTTTCGAAAGGCATGTCCTGCCAGCGCCGGGAGGAATACGGGGATTGTTTACGTATTTCCCCATTTACTCAGAAACAGTTACCAATTACTGTTTCTCTATTATCCTGTATTCGTGATCGTTACATAATTCTTGTCACAGAATAAAACCGAATCTCCTACAAGCCGGATGAAGAACAGATTGTCATTTGGCCTTGGAACTTCACCAAGATATAATCCTTCGCTATCAAACACATTGAATGCTCTGTCGGCAGATACCTCAACATTCCATTCTTCGTCTCTCACAAATTCGCTGGTAAAGGTCATAACCCATATTCTGTTTTTTCTATCAATCCCGATCTTATTTGCGACTTCTGTAACATAAGGTGCGGATCTCGTTCTGCCGCTGGGATATTTTCTGTCCACCATTTTATATTCTATCTCGAAATTTAGAGGCCTAGCTATCATCATCAACGGTTCTCCGCCTGCATTGTATTTCGCTATCAGATTTTGATTCCTATAGGCTATAAACAGGTTATCATTTCTATCGACAGCAAAAAAATTACTGTTTATTGTGTCTGTATACCGGTCTTCATCCGCTTTTATCTCATCAACAATTTTACTCAATTCCTTACCTTCAGCATCATAGATGCTAAATAATTTGCTATCTCCTTTTTCCTCCTGTCCGGGCATTCTTATCGTGGACACCCGGGCAAGGAGCCTGCCGCTGCTCAAGCACCTGAAATAGCTTAGAAAAACGTATATTCCATCAGACATATTGATGGTATCAAGGAATTTGCCGTTGAGATCGAAGTGCTCAAATTTTCTATTAGACATATCTGTAACATAAAGAGTATTATCGTCTGCAATATCTATCCCGGTAGGTGTCATTAGTTCTCCGGGGCCTTCTCCCTTTGAACCTATCGTCAGCACATACTTTCCTTCTCTGTCATATTTCTGGATACGGCTGTTCCCCCTGTCCATTATATAGAAATTACCTGCATTATCTTTTATAGCATTGATAGCCATGTGAAGTTGGTAATTTTCATCTGTTTCATCGATACTACCGATCTCTTGAACGAATTCCAGTTCTGCTTCAGGTTCATCTCCCCATATTGGGGCAACGTTATGCACATGCCGGACACCATCGATGATCTCGACCGTATATGTCTCCGGTCCGGTTGAACAGATTATTATTGTCAGTGAAAGAAGTGAGATTAATAGCAGTTTTAACCTGTTCATAGCAATCTCCCTATTTTGGTGACATCTCCTCTGGCTGGGGGAAATAACCAGTCGGTTTGCAGTCTACCCTAAATTATCTATTGCTAATTACTCTATGACGGGCTTTTCAGTCAATTCTCTACTATTTTATAATGATAGACAATGTTGTTTCTATAATCTGTCATGAATAAACTATCCTGGATTACAAACATCAGACTAACATAGTTTCCCGGTCTAATCTTCCCCAGCATCACTCCTGTTCTATCATAGATCTCAAGGTCAAAAATCTCCGGATTCATGCTATATTCATTGTAACTTTCATTCTCATTTTTATTCCTGTTTATTGTCAGAGACCATATCCTGTCGTTATGATCTATACCAATCCCCCATGAGAACATCGTATCCCATCCAATATTAGTGCCATTTTCAGTCGCACGGTTCATCCCCGGTTTCTGTGGAAGGTCTCTGGAGATCTCTAATAACAGGTCGCCCTCACTCGTGAACTTCCTTATCCAGTTGTCGTGCCAGGCATTGAAAAAGAAATTGCCGTTTTTGTCACTCGCCATAAATGGATAATTACCCAGGGGTATCATTATCTTATCGGAATCTTCTTCATACCGTGTGATCTTCCCGGTATCCCTGTTGACAGTACCATCAGTCATTACCCTGTCTGCAGGTTTATCTCTGCTCTCCATCTGGTAGTGGGTTATTATCACTCCGGTTTCGGTTATCAGGCTCTGGCCTACAACACTGTTGAACCGTATCCCGTCAATGAAATTGCCCTCCAGGTCAAAAATCTCTACCTTATTATTATCTGTATCGCCAATATAAATAAACTTCCCGAATATTATGCCGATCCTTTCAGGATCCTTATATTCACCCGGCCCCTGTCCTTCTCCGCCGAAAGACAATATATATTTCCCATTCCTGTCATACTTCTGTACCCTGAAATTTCCCGCATCGAGGATATATACATTACCGTCTTTGTCGATCGTAGCGCTGAAAGGTTTATATAACAAGTAATTCTCATCTACCTCATCCATACCGCCATATTCTCTGATAAGTTCGATACCAACCTCAGGATCGGCACCCCATTTCGGGGCGAGATTATTCACATGACGAACACCGTCGATAACTTCGGCTATATATGTCTCCGGATCGGAAGCACAACCTAAGACTGCAATTAGAAGAAGTGAAAACAACAATGGTTTTAACCTTTTCATACCAATCTCCTCGTTTTGATATCAAACTCCCTAATTCTGCCATTGATTGGGGGGAAAATACTGATTCTTCAATATAGATAACTTACCGACGGATAGATAATATAATCTATATTAAATGTAACCATAATAAAGAGAGAGTTATGATTCAGATACTGTTATTTCTGATTTTTAACAACCGGTTGCTGTATCACTTATCAATTATACGATATTCGAATACAGAATGTTCTTCGCGGGCGTCGATAAGGAAAAAACGGTCCCCGATGATCTTGAATAGCCGGCCTACACTATAAAAATCTTTCTTTAGAATCCCAAGTAGAACTCCATCTTTGCTGAAAATCTCGAATATCCTGATATTCTCTTCCGAATGGCCGCCTCGTTCCCATTCAGCATCGGTGTATTCCCTTTCCTGGCTGCTTACCCAGAGCCTGTCCTCATGATCCGACTGGACCCAGAACGAAAACCGGTTTGTTCTGAAGAAATAGAATGTCCTGCCGTCCGGATTGGTGACCTTTTGTGACTGGCTTGTCTCGCTTTCCTCGTAAGGTTTTACCCTGTCCATCCTCCAGATGAGTTGCCCGCTGATGTTAAATTTCTCGATAAGGTTCCGGGTCATTCTCGCTATATATATGTTCTTTTCACTATCTGCAGTAAAGAAAACTTCATTCCCGATCATTCTCATCATCTGGTCATCGTATGACCTCCTATCGCCGAATTCTCCTACTATCTCTCCGGAAAAATTGACAATTTTGACGAGTTTATCCTTCTCTTCTTCTTCTGGATTCGAGAATCCCTGGTACTTAACAGACAGCCGCCCCCGTGAAAGAAACAGTATGCTCTGGGGCATAAGCGACTTCTCTGATTTGATCCCCCTGATAAGTTCTCCCCGGCTGTCAAACATATGGATAACATTGTTCGCATAATCTGCGATATAGATATTATCCTGTTCATCTATCTCCATACCGAATGGCGTCTGGAACTCACCCGGGCCCTGTCCTTTGCTGCCGAATGAAAAAAGAAACTCACCGGTTGAACTGAATTTCTTCACTTGAAAATTACCGGCATCGAGGATATATAAATCACCTTTAGAGTCCACAACCAGATCCGTCGGCCGGTATAGCTGCAGGCTTTCATTATCGCTGTCGAGTTCACCGAATTTCCCGATAAGTTCGAGATCGAGCCGGCAGTTTTCACCCCATGCGGGCGCCCGGTTATGAATATGCCTGATCCCATTTATCTCTGCAATAGTGTATGTCTCTGTTTTCGATGTGCAATTTATTTGAATGATGATTAGAAGTAATACTATTGCGTTTTTCATATAAATTCTCTCTATTAAGGACCTGCATGTTGATAGATTGTAATTCTAAGATTATACATTAAAAATAGCGAATATAGG
The DNA here is from genome assembly GCA_028278455.1 of bacterium. Taxonomy (GTDB): domain Bacteria; phylum SM23-31; class SM23-31; order SM23-31; family SM23-31; genus JANQEH01. The sequence continues at coordinate 57,527 of JANQEH010000091.1, read as the reverse complement.
TCATAGTTTTAAATGCAAGCATGGTTAATTTAGTTAAGTGCAAAAAAAGGGAACACATAACTTAACTTCCGGAAGCTTTCTAAGCTCGAATCAATAAGGATCAATTAAGTAATTTGTCCCCATTTTAAATATTCCCCTTAAAAAAGGGGGGATATAAGGTTTATTCACTTTTCCACAATCAGGTATTCATAGACTGAATGTGTCTCGAGGGCGTCGATAATGAAGAAACGATCTCCCACTATCCTGAAAAGCCTTCCGTTTGAGAATGAATCATGATTAAATTCACCGAGTAAAATTCCTTTATTATTATATATTTCGATAATACTCAGGTTTTCATTATCGGCTTCACTCTCCATTAACTCCTCCTCCGTAAAAGCCCTTTTCTGACTTCCTATCCACAACCTGCCGTATTTATCAACCTGTATACCGGTAGAGAGGCGGTTAACCCTTTGGCTGGTAAATCTGCGATTTCCGGAAGTCTGCCCTGTACGCCGCCGCTTTTCGCTGAGAACATCATAGCTTTTTTTACGATCCATCCTCCAGACTAAATCCAAGTCCTTGTCAAATTTCTCGATCCTGTTCTGAAATGAAAATGCCATGTAAATATTTCCCTCTTTATCAACGCTCAAGTTGTATTCATTACCGAGGTTCTTGAACCTTTCATTCTCAATCACTCTTTTTGTACCGAATTCATCGATAACAGATTTCGAGTCAACATCCACTATCTTCACCGCTTTTTGCTCAAAATTCCTATCACTGTTAGCTAAATCCAGAAAAAATGCGGCGATTTTTCCACCTTCGAGCATCAACAACTGTTTCGGCATCATCATATCCCCGGGCCTGATACCCGTTTTGTAGTCACCATCTTTTCCGAATACGTGTATTACCCTGTTGGTAAAGTCTGAGATATACAGATCATCGTTCCTGTCGATCTCTATTTCCATCGGCATCTGGAATTCTCCCGGTCCCTGCCCTTTTTCCCCGAATGAGAACAGGAACTTTCCCTCAGAATTGAACTTCTTCACAAGATAATTACCCGTATCGAGTATATAAATACCACCTTTTGAATCCATGACCAGGTCCTTTGGCCGGAAGAGCTGCAGGTCTTCATCCGTGCTGTCGTACTCTCCATATTTTCGGACAAACTCGAGCTTCACCCTGCACTCTCTGCCCCATTCAGGAACTGAATTATGAATCTGTCTGGATCCTGCGGACTGGGCTGATACGATCAGATTATTTTGACCACTGAAACCTGAAAAAATGACATACACCAATATTAACGTTAGAAAGTAATAACATTTCACGACTATTCTCCTATATAAGGTTTCCCCTTCCAGAGAGGATAATGAAAGAAAACTACCTGTTAGACACCCTGTATTCGTAAACAGCCATATTCTTATAGGTATCAATAATAAACAGGCTGCTTTTCATAAGACGGATGCGGTCTGCAAAATGGTTTATAGAAAATGAAAAAAGGAAGATGCCTTCACTGTCGAAGATATGAAGTTCAAATAGATCAACCGGTTTGTCGGCGTAGAATCCTCCGATATCCTCCGGTTGTTTTGAGTGGGTAAGTACCCAGATCCTCCCTTTATCGTCAACATCAATCCCTACGGACACAACATTCGGCCTTTCGGTGCCGATCCCCTCCGGGCTGTCCGGCATGAGAGTCACAGGATATTTCAAAGGCCTGCTGGACTGCATAACAAGTCTTCGCCTCCTGTCATATTTTTCGATATGATCCCTGTGACGGAAAGCAAGGTACACATTGTCCTCATTATCTGCAGCCAGAGAGAAGCTCCTGTCGGACACCGTAAGGGTATCTACCATATATGCGTAAGGTTTACCGAATGTTTTTATCTTCCTGCCTTTCGAGTTATATTCCCGGACAAGTTTTATACTTTCCTGGAGTTCAATATCCCCAGAAAAACTCCACTTTGTCCTGTCTTGCATTACAAAATTTCCATTACTCAATACCCGGAAAAATGTATAATTATATGTTCCGGTGATCGTTCTTAGATAATTCCCCATCCTGTCTAAGACCTGAATGCGGTTGTTATTATTCGAAGCAACGTAGATGCTTCCCTGTTTATCAACATCGATAGCAATTGGAGCGTGAAACTCCCCTTCTCCGTATCCTCCCTTACCTATTTGTCTGACGTAAACACCTTCCGGACTGAATTTCTTCAACCTGTGATTACCGGATTCCACTACCAGCAGGTTTCCGTATATATCCTTTACCGCATCAAACGGATATGATAAAGTATAATTCCATCGTTTTTCCAGTCTCCCTCCGTATTTCCGGACCAGTTCCAGTTTGATCTGCGGCTCACTGCCCCACTTCCGGGCATAGTTCTTTACTATCTTTACGCCATCCTTTTCCGATATATCCTGCGCAAAAGAATCTAAAGGGATAATTGAATTAATAATAGTAATAAAAAGAATTGTTATTGTTTTGAAAATAATCATTATTACTTCATTAATTAAGAATATTTCCTTCCGTACACCCCCCTTTGACAGGGGAGTTTAAACGTGAATTACCCCCTATATGGAACACCGAAAATAGTCCCCCTGATGGTGGATCGATAAACTCCCCATTCGAAGGGGAATAAAAGGGTGATGTGTATTTTGATAATAAATAAGCCATTTCCATACATCACAAATTGATTTTCTCTTTGAACTCAGCGGTGTAGTTCCTGCTGACAATTATCTCACTGTCATTCTTCATCTTAAGCATCAACCTGCCGCCGAACCATGTATGGATCGAACTGACATGATCGATATTTACGATATAAGCCCGGTGAACTCTTATAAAGGAACCTTCATCAAGCTTTTCTTCAAGTTCTTTCAACGTGAACGGTATTATAAAATCCCTTTCTTTAGTATTGAGGAATGTCTGCTTGTCTTCTGAGTTGAAGAAATAAACATCACCTGCAGAAATAAGGAATATTCTTGAGCCGAGTTTGACAGAGAACCTCTGGATCATAACCCTTTTCCGTTCTATTGCTGAGATTATCTCCCTGTAGTCGATCTCATTTGATTCTTTCCGTGAAATCATGTTCGTTATCTTTGAAACAGCCCGGGTGAATTTCTCTTCCGATACAGGCTTAAGAAGATAATCTACTGTATTTTCCTCGAATGCCTTCAGTGCAAATTCATCATATGCGGTAACAAATACTATATAAGGAGTCTTTTCAAGCCTGTTCAGCATTTCGAATCCGGTTAGCCGGGGCATTTTGATATCCAGGAACACAACATCCGGGCAGGCATTCCTGATAAGCTCTAATCCTTCTTCTCCATTACCGGCCTCTCCGGCAAGTTCAAGGTTCTCGAAACCGGACATAAGTCTTTTGATCCGGGATCTTGCCGGTTTTTCGTCATCTACAATAATTGCTCTTATCTTCATCCGTAATTACCCGTTCCCGGGTTTAAGAGGAAGCTTTATGTCTATTAATGTCCCACGGGATTCACCCGAATCAATATTCAGCTCATAGTCCTCGTGATATATGATCCTCAACCTTTCCTGTATGCTGTACAGACCGAAACCGTGGTTCACCTTCTTAACGTCGAAACCGCAGCCGTCATCCTTAACCCATATATTGAGCATTTCTCCTGACATTGCCACTGTTAGTTCAATCTTTACAGGATCACCATATTTGTCAAGATTGTGTTTTATCGAGTTTTCAATCAACGGTTCGATTATCAGGCCCGGGATCTCAATAGCCTTGAGCTCTTCCGGGCAGCTCAGCTTCAGTTTGAGTTTATCTTCAAATCTCTGCTTCTCGAGATCACAATAATCCCGGATCAGCTCCATTTCCTCTCCAACGGAGATCATGGTCTTGTTTGAAATGGCAAGTACCTTTCTGTATAGATTTGATAGGTTTACAATATTCTTTTCAGCTTTTTCCGGGGAATCATAGATAAGCGCGGCGGTTGTATTAAGTGTATTGAACAAAAAATGCGGATTGAGTTTCGCCTGGAGACTGTTTAGCCTTGCAATAAGCTCATATCGCTTAAGTTTCTCATTCTCTAATTCCGTTTCCTTAAGTTTCCTGGTTTTATCAACAATACTTCTCCTGTACATTTCGAACATTGTCGAAAGCAAAGCGCCGACTGTGCCTACGAGGAGCGATATTCCGATAATCCTGAGCTCCGGTGTCAAACTATGATTAAGGATCAGGTTCGCCACGAAAACGCCCATCATAACACCGAAGAATACTATTATTAGTATCAAAAGAAAAAAAATGATGTTGCTGTAATTCTTAATCTTCTCATAAAAAAAGAAGATCAATATCAGGCAGAACGCATTACAGGAGATCGTATAAGTAAAGGTCTCCACGAAAAGTCCGATATAGACGGCTTCAGAGTATATGGCAATGAAAATGCTGACAACAGCTGTGATAGATAAAACGCTTATTGTGATTTTCTTAATGGGATAAAACTCAAATATTGATCTAATTTTCATCTATTGGTGTCGTTTTAGATTTTCCTGAATATATCGATGACTGCAACTGTCTTCAAGATATGATTTCACCTGAAGAAAGTAAAGAAATAATTTCCCGCAGAAAAGTATTCATCTGACATGTACCTTCCTGTCTGTTCTACAGCCGTCACTGCAGCCTTCTACCCGGCTTTCTTGACGCCGTACGGCCATTTCTCTCACACAATATGCAGCACCCATTTTACGTCTGTTGCCTGAGGCGATACCGAAGCAGGCAAAAATAATGTTTATAGCGTCAGTTTTCTTTGTGTCCATAATTATTTCTTCTCTAATGATCTAAGTTCATTCTCTGCCATTTTTGCATATTCTGAATCGGGAGAAACATCTATAGTTTTCCTGAACATCTCTTTTGCAGCCTGGTATTTTTCATCCATTTCAAGAGCAGTCCCGTAATAGTAATAATAAGGTAATAGGAATTCCTGCGAAAAATCTATTTCATTCTCTGAGATAACCATGCTCAGATACTCAAAATCTCTGAAACCGATATCAAACCTGTTGAAAAAAGACGGTACGCTGACACTGTGTATTGCCCTCATCAGCCTGACCTCTACATTGCCCGGATCCGTTTTAACACCATTGTCGATCATTTTGAATCCATTCTGCATATAATCCCATTTTTTCCAGGGAAGAATCGTATCCCTTGCCTTCATTGTGATAACCGAGCCAAGGTATACCATAGCCAGGCCATTGCCCGGTTCGAGCCTGAGAAGCTTTTCCAGGTATATCTCGGCTTTCAAGACGGCCTCTTCGCTCCCTCCCTCACCGCCAGCTTTGTGATAGTATTTACCCAGTTTCAGCAGCAGCTCTTTATTGCCGGATTCCTTTGTGAGACTGTCTTTCCAGAGTTTTACCTGTGCGATAGAAACATCAAACAGAGTATTGATCACGATAATTGTGACCATTATGATGAATTTGATCCGTTTACTCATGGTTCTCTCCTATTAAATTAATTTTGGACTCAAAATATGAAACCATGACCGGTAAAAGAATAATTACCGGACAGAATGATAATTTAAAAGGATAGAATGCTCAATATGATGGATGAAATGCAGGGTGTGGATCCTTATGTGCCAAGTGAGGGAAACAGTATTAGAAATTTAGATACTGGATCCCCGTCTACGCGGGGACGAGGAGGTGAGTAATACCAGAATTATGCATTCGCTTTCCCATGCATGACGGCTTTATTAAAATATGTGGGGGAATAATGACTTACTATCTCTTCATCAACCTCCTGATATCTTCGATAATATCCCGGACAACAGCCTCGGTAACCTTCTCCCCTTTTTCTTTAGTCGCCAGCGTCGGATCCCCCCAGATCCCTGTGGGGGAAAAAGTATGAGATTTATTTTTGTCCCTTGTCAGTCCCGGCAGATCACGCGGATCGTAATCCTTTACGGCTTTGCTCATATCGACGATATCCGGTTTGATGTACAACATCATCGAGGTCTCGATCTCATCCGCATGGGTGCCCCCTTCCTGTGTTTCTACCTCATGTACCGCATCCTCGCCTGCCTTGATTATATCGGTATATTCCATGATTATACCCGACTCTCTGAACAGCTCCTCTTTTGCCGGGGCTAGCACCCGGGCAGTTGATACACCCGTATTAATAATGTAGAATTTTTTTATACCATATCCGGCGATTGAACCGCAGATGTCCTTGATCAGGTTCTTGAATGTTTCCGGCTGGAGGGAGACCGAACCCGGATATTCGAGAAATGAAGGATAAAATCCGAACGGAACAGTCGGCATCATGGCAACATTGAGTTCCTTAACAACTCTCTCGGCAAGATATTCAGCCATAATGTAATCATTATTCAGAGGCAGGTGAGGACCATGCTCCTTAGTGATAGCTCCGAGGGGAATCACTACAGTATCATGGTCATTGAAAACATCTTCGACCTCCTGCCATGTAAGATACTGAAGCTCAATACCGGGACTCCCAGATTCGTTGAAGAAATAAATTAAAGCAGCGAAAACGAAAATAAAAACGCCAAACAATATTAGTTGCTTTTGCATAGTTAAACCTGTGGTTGCTTTATCTTGGGTTTTCAAAATATCAATTGTTTTTTTTACAAAATCAGGCTATCATCAGAGTGGATTTTCTTATATAGAATTGTTATCTTGTTGCACCATATATTATATTGTCATTTCGAGCGCAATCCCGAAAGATGGGTAGGCCGAGAAATCTCTGCACGCAGATTCAAGTTTTAGAATCAGGTGCATAGGTAACAAATAATATTATTCATTATTCCACCGGCGGTTATCATTATGGCAAGGCAGATATCCCTGTTCCCGGAGCAGGAAACTCACACGATCTACTGCGGAAGATGCGGTAAGAAGATAATAACGTTCGAGACCGAAAAACTCCTTAACGCCCTGTGTAGAAAATGCAGCCTTGTAACCGGGAAAATGAAACCGCAAAAACCTGGATAACAATACACCCTGCTGCCTTAATTTCGCAATAATTTGATTTATAAGATTCTGTGTATAGTGCTTTGTAAATTATGCATCTATAACAAACCATACAATTTCACAAATCCTGAATTATCAGGAACTTCTAATCTATAAACTCTACATTTTCTCTTCTTTTTTCTTGTCTACTTCGTCAAATTTTTCCTTATAGAAATCCAGCAGAGTTTTCCAGTGGTGATGAAAGTCTTCTTCATTACTCGAACGTCCGGCCCCATGTCCGGCATTCATATAATGTACCCAGATGCATTCCTTACCCAGCCTTCTGAGTGCATAATACATCTCTCTCTGGTTGGTTGCCGGAACGTTCCAATCGCCCTCGCCGGAAAGCATAAGCAGGGGTGTCTTGATCCTGTCTGCGAACATAATTGCGGTATGAGCGATATATTTCTGCGGCTGCTCCCACAATGTTGCGCCGATCCTGTCTTGACCGATCTCTGCCGCCGCATAATTCCTTGTCGTTATCTTCGGGCTGTCACCGAGAAAGCTTATAATGTTAACCTTACCCGATATATTACACGCTGCGGCAAACCTGTCAGTCTGTGTAATAAGCAGGTTTGTTGCATATCCTCCGTAACTTGTCCCGTGCACACCCAGCTTATTCTTGTCAACAAGTCCCATATCAATAAGCTTGTTGATACCGGATGTAACTCCTTTTATCCATGCTTCTCCCGGAAATCCTTCTTCGAGATCTACTGAAGGCCTGAAACCGAAGAAACCTGAATTGGCCAGAAGGTTCATGCTCGTATGGAATCCGTTATTGAAGAATCTTTCGTATATCTCGCAAACAAGCGGATATTTCTTACCCGGTTCGTAATCGACAGGATAATACAGAATTCCATACAGTTTATTTCCGTCAACATCAAGATATTCCACAAGCTCGCTCCGGGTGATTTTCTTATCTTTTATCCATGGATTCAGATTGGTGAGCCTTCTGACGCTGTTCAGATTATTGTCAGCAATGAACAAATCATTCGGCATATCACCATCTGAAAAATTGTATAGAATTTTCTCCCCATTTTCTGTAAACATCCACCTCGAATACAGATTGCTGTCCTTAACAAGATCCTCCATCCGTTTTGTCTGAAGATCGTATTTCACAAGCCCTCTTTCCCATTTATTCTTAGCTGAATAGGTCATGAATAAGTATCTTCCGTCAGGACTCCAGTTCTGTACATTGAGATTCGGAGCGCTTTCTCTGTCTTCAGGAAATTCATATACATGCTCTATATCTTTCGATTGGATATCTATGATATGATAGCCATTCTGCGAGCTGATCAGAAGCGCAGAATCGTCCGGATTCCATCTCATTACGGAATATCTCAGCTTTGATGTATCTTTCTCGCTGACATTCGTCCTGTGATTCTCTGTTATATTGACTGCCTTTTCATCGTAGACAGATTGAATGAAAACATTACCTTTTTTAGCGTATGCGAAAGTATCATTCCTGTCATTCCATGTAAGGTTAATCCTTTCGGTGGTCTTCTCGAGTATCACTTTTGGTTCGGAACCGCCCGCCATGTCAAGCATAAACAGTTCATATTCAGTTCCGCCCCTGCGGTTATATACGGTTTTCAGCGGTTTTGATATTACATATGTAATAAAACTTCCTTCCTTTTCCTGCCTGATACGGCTGATCTGGGATTCAGGGAGAAGCTCTCTGACATCTCTCTTTTTCAGGTTCACAACTGCAGGGATCATGAAAGACGACTGGTTTCTCACAACTTCCCATGCAAGGAACGGCTTTCTTGAATCCTGGACTATTACCGGCCCTTCAGAAAGGTCGAGGAACATCTTTCTCGATTTTTCAGCCCAGTCCATTTCTCTCAGGGCAAGTATGATCCCGCTGCCATCCGCCCGCCATATCAGCGGTGAGTATGAAGCTATCTGTTTATCTGTTTTCAACTTGATCTTCTTAGGCTTGCTTTTCCCGATCTCGTACGTATGCAGAAAAAACTCATCCCCTTCCCTTAGGAAAAATGCAAGAGTCCTGTTATCAGGTGACCATTTCAGTGAACTTACCTGAACACGGTTTTCAAACAGCATTGTCTCTTCCCCTGTCTCCGAATCGATGATGACCATCTCACCGTATCTCGGGGAAATATAAGTTGGGTCGCCAAATCTTCCATGATCGACATTCTGCCTGTCTTTCCTGGTTGCTTTGACAGCCGCAAGATATTTTCCGTCGTCAGTAACATCATTAACACTCAGAGAGATCACTTTCAGTGCATCCTCTGTTGTAAAAGCGGTTTTCTCTGTCTGGGCTGTTATTGAAGTGGTTAATGAGAAAAACAACAGCAGTGTGAAAAAGCATACATATGTTCGGTTTCTTTTCGCTGGCATTCCGGTTCTCCTTTATAGTTTTCCTATTTGTCCTTTTCTTTTTTATCCATCAGGTAAAAAATCCTGTTAATATATCCAAGTGTCTCAGTGTGCCTCCACCTGTTTACTTTCGGTGCAACAGCTTCAATATGAATCCACCTTGTGCCCTCATATCCCTCCGATCTGCTAAGCCTCTGGGCATTCAGTATCGTTCTCCTGCCTGCATTATAGCTGGCGAACATGAAGCTCAGCCTGTCCTGCGAGGTATTAATATCGCTCCATCTCTTATAAAGCTGATGGTCATAGTACACTCCGGCGGCGATATTCCAGCGCGGATCTTCGATATCGATGAATTCGGGATTCTTCTCCTTTATTTCGGCGAATGTTGAGGGTATAATCTGCATGATCCCTTTTGCGCTTGCCCAGCTCTGGGCATCTTCCCTCAGGCTCGATTCAGAGATCGCCTGTGCCTTGATCCATTTCCAGTCAAATCCCACACCGAAGAATCTCTTGCTGTACTTTCTGAAATGCACGTCATATTTTTTCGTCCATTTCCTGGAGTTGACCTTCGGCATTTCCTGGGAATACAGGGGTGAACTCCCATGAACGAATAACAATATTAATATAGTAATAAACAGACGGACGGTATTTTTAATCGTGTGCATGCTCTCAATTCAGCCCCATTCCGATTACCAATCCGATGGCAACACCCACACCGAGGAATATACCGAGTACGACAAGCCCGACAGCCTGGTTGCCTTCGGCAAGTTGTTTTGCAGTATCGAAATGAGTTGCCTTGTCAAAAAGCCTGTAACCTGCGTACATGAATATCAGGGTCATTACTCCCCCGAGCGCAGCATAGAGAAAATTGATCGCTATTACAGTGAATTCCATTATGTATCCTCGCTGATTGAATTGCCTGAGAAGAAGTATGACTGGAATATAATATTGATTCCGCCCTTTTTCAAGTCAAATGAATATCATTATATTGGTTTTTGTATTAAGATATATTAACTTTGCAGTACAAGTTCAGTCATATTTTGTGATTTAAAGTCTAATGTGTATTCTTATCCGTTTCTGTGCTCTCTCGATACTACACTCCCCTTTCAGGGATGTGACTTCACTCGAAATGACAGTTTTACTTAATTGATACCTGTCATTTCGACCGAAATTTCCCGCTGTGGCGGGAAATGAAGCGGAGAAATATTAACTACAGGACAAAGACTCTAATTATTGAATTAATAAAGAAACCGAAAAATTATAAACCGCCACAAACAGGGGGCATCAAATGAACCGTATAGCCGGATCAATCTCTATTATCCTTATTTTTGTCTTTCTAATGCCGTATTCATCCTCTGCCCAGAAATACACAGCTTCTGACGGGAAGATAAAGACAGCGATAGTATTGAATCCATATAACGGCGACCGTGCCGGCAATGAACTCTCCATCGGTCCGGATGCACTTGTTAACGGCGGTATCCGGGATCTGCTCATTGATAACGACTGTGATTTGATGAGTATATCCGAGGCGGAGCTTACATCCGATGAAGAGAAAGAATACGGGAGATGGAACAGGATGGGACTGGCGAACGGGCACCTTTGCAAATTGGTAGCAGAAAACGAAAAGGCCGGGATCTTCAATATCGGGCTGCTCGGAAACTGCAATTCCCTTATGGGGATGCTCGCAGGGTACCAGCATTCTGGGCCGTCAAGCAGACCGCTCAGGGTCGGGCTTGTTTGGATAGATGCCCACGGGGATTTCAACACCCCGGAAACTACATTGAGCGGGATGCTCGGAGGAATGCCCGTTGCAGTTTCTGCAGGATTATGCCTCCACAACCTGAGACGAAGCTCGGGACTCGATCCTGCCCTACCGACGAAATATATAGTTATGGCAGGCGTACGGGATACCGATCCTCTGGAACAGGAGCTGATAGACAGATCTGATATCGAAATGATAACTACACAGGATATAAGGGATCTTTCGGACAATATCCACCAACAGATGAAGAGGCTCAGCCGGCTGACGGACATCATATACATTCATATTGACATGGATGTTCTCGATCCGCGGGAAGTAATGGGGCATTCACTGAACGTCCCTGACGGACCGACCAGCATTGAACTCGGAGCTGCATTGACCGTGATGTTCAAATACGAGAAGGCCGCCGGGCTGGGAATAGCATCATACCCTGCAGCCCGGGATGAAAATAAGCTCTCACTGAAAGCGGCATACAACCTGATCGAAGGAGCTGTGAAAGGCATACAGGCCAGGGGAAACAGGTAAAGACTTGTTTCCATTTATAAATGGTACTCGATTCACAAGATTCTAACATACCACTGTAGAGGCGAACGGCGTTTGCACGTTAGTCAATTATAAATCCCCCTTTAATTCCCCCTTTACAAAGGGGGAGTAAAAAATGTGAAATTGTCAGACGGTTTATTTATTTGCCTGACTTTTCCTATCAACAGTATTCTTTAGGTGAAAAAAATTACGATTAAAGCCCCCCCTTTAAAAAGTGGGAGTATTTATTAGGACAATATTTAGTTGTTTGAACTTTATTAAAGTATGAAGGTTAGTTGTAATTTTCAACTTTCTTTGTGAAGATCCTAACATTGGCTATTTCTATAGAAAAGAGGAATTATACATAAACACCCCCTTCGAAGGGGGTGTATCTAATGTAAAATTTACTTTTTTTTTCGCGTGATATTTCTCCTCAACAATGTTCATTTGGAAAAAGAAATTACCTTTATAGTCCCCCTTCGAAGGGGGATCAAGGGGGATGTTAAGTATTTTCAATTCTCTCTATCGCAATTAAAATGCTTCTTAAAACAGCATCTAATTCCTTTTTGACATCCAAATCATTAAAACGGATAACATTCAGACCATATGACTCTAAGACCTTTTGTCTTCTCATATCCTTGTCAATTTTTGTATTATGACTTATCCCGTCAATTTCTATCACCAATCCCAGTTTACTACAATAAAAATCAACTATATAATTGCCTATGGGTTTTTGGCGATTGAATTGATACCCTTTTAGTTTTTTGCCTTTTAATTGATCCCACAAAAGAATTTCCGAAAGAGTGCTATTTTTCCTTAATTCTCTTGCTCTTGCTTTTAATTCGGGGTTATAAGGTAAAACCATTTAAATCCCCCATTATCCCCCTTTACAAAGGGGGAATATTAATCTTAGAAACTAGTTAAATCTGTTAATTATATTGTGAATATTCCACATGTTAAATAATTTACTCTTATATTCTCCTTTTAAAGAGGGAATTAAATTATGTCTATACATACTTATATTAGTGTAAAACTATACCATTTGACCATTTTCTACTGGAATGATGAATAACATTTTTTGATCGCCATTCGAAGTAAATGATTCTGAGATAAACAAACTTTTAAGACTAATTGTATATCAGATATATGATTTTTAACGAGTATAACAATCTTTAAACTCCCCCTTCGAAGGGGGATCAAGGGGGATGTTAAAAAAAGAGTTCATCACAAATCCACCCCCTTACTTCTCCCGGACGCAGCGGAAACCCTGGATGGGATTGCGGTTCTCGGGAAAACTGCTGTTGCGGTTGGCGCACCGCTGATAATAGGCGCTGTCCACCCATCCTCCCGCTCTCAATACACGGCTCGATCCGGTATCCGGGCCTTTTGGATCGTTCTCCGGTGATACATCATAATACCGGGATGCATACCAATCGAGGCACCATTCCCAGACATTCCCGACCATATCGAACGCGCCGTAAGGGCTCTTATTGCTGTTTGTCCTGTACTCACCATGAACGCTCCCGTCGTAATATCCGACTGGTGTGAGGCCCCGTTCGAAAGGATCATCGCTAAACTCAAAATTAGCATAATGCCCGTTTATATCGTTTCCCCAGGCAAACCTTCTGCTGTCTGTTCCCCGTGCCGCCTTTTCCCACTCAGCTTCAGTTGGCAGCCGATAGACTTTACCCGTCTTCTCCGATAGCCATGAGCAGTACGCCATTGCCTCAAACCAGCTCACACCAACAACCGGGAAATTAGCATTACCGGTAATACCGCCGCCTTTGAACCGTTCGCTGTTCCAGTGCCTCGGTATTTCACCATACTCTCCAAAACCGCCTGCGCTCCAGTATTCGGAATTCTCATAGCCGTTATCATCAACGAACTTTTTAAACTCGGCATTCGTTACCTTGTATTTACCTATGAAATATTCGTCAAGAAAAACAATGTGGACAGGGACTTCATCCGGATCACCCTCTTCGTAATTGTCTCCCATCAGGAACCGGCCGGCCGGTACCCGCATATACTCACCGTAACCGTCATTGACGGATAATTGTGCGAATGCTGAATAGGATAAAGCACCAATTAAGGCAATCAAAAGTGTGAAGCTGAATAATGTTTTATAAGTTTTCATGTTCTAATACCATATTTTTTGTATTCCCGCTTTTGCCCCGCCTTTGGCATGACAAATGAGAATAGTAATTAAAAAAGCTCAGATAGAAATTAATTTTGTCACCCTGAACTTAACCTGCTCCAGAGAAACTGGGAGTTTCAGGATTAAATAACCTCATTTTCGCACCTCCCGGACGCAGCGGAAACCCGTCTTATAGCTCTTGAAATGCGCCCCCATCTTGTGTCTCGAGCTCGCTCTTTGATAGTATGCGCTGTCTACGTATCCGCCGCTTCTCAGCACTCTGCTTGTCCCTGAATCAGGCCCCCTCGGATCTTTTTCTGGCGATACACTATAGTATTTATAATCGTACCAGTCGAGGCACCATTCAGAGATATTCCCTGCCATATCGTATGCCCCGTAAGGCGATGCATTATTCGACGTTACAAAGGAACCGTATGTCATTCCGTTGTAAAATCCGGCCGATGCGAGTGAATAGAAATTCCTGCTGGCGCCATAATCGTATGCTGCATAGGAATTATCTATCTCGTTGCCCCACGGAAACCGGAATTGTGTAGTCCCTCTCGCGGCTTTTTCCCATTCGGCTTCAGTCGGCAGACGGTAAGTGAATCCTGTTTTTTCAGACAGCCAGCTGCAGTATGCCATCGCCTCGAACCAGCTAATACCTACGACCGGGTAATTTTCGTTACCGGATATCCCTCCACCCCTGTGTTCGAAATCTCTCCAGTAGTCCGGTTCGTCCCCGTGCTCCCCGAACCCACCTGCTGTCCAATATAATTCATTAGTATATCTGCCGTCCTTTATGAACCGGCTGTATTCAAAGTTGGTTATCTTGTTCTGACCGATGTAGTATGCATCCAGAAAGACAGTATGGACAGGGATTTCGTCTGAGTTTCCCTCGTCGAAATTATCGCCCATAAGGAACTCCCCTGCAGCCACCATCAGGTATTCCCCATAACCGTCATTTACGCTGATCTCTACCGTAGAGCACCCCTGGATCAGCAGAAGAATCAGAATTAATAAACCTAAGTATTTTGTTTTCATAATAGATATTTTGTCCGGTTGATAAAGTTGGAAGAATTTAGTAAGTTGCTATTTAACCACAATTTTGGATTTTTTCAAGTATTATTATACAATTTTCCCTGATGAAAGATCACAAAAGGTTCCAGACCGGTAATGTCATTCTTATATCAACAGCACACATGCTGCATGATATCTTTTCTTCATTCCTTGCGCCGATCCTTCCCCTGCTGATCGAAAAACTGAGCATTTCATATGCATCCGCAGGATTTCTCTCGGTAATCCAGAGGGTATTTGCGTTATCAAATCCCTTTATCGGAATAGCCGCGGACAAGATGAGGATGCGATATTTCGTGATTTTCACACCTGCTGTAACTGCAACTGCAATGAGCCTCCTGGGGGCGGCGCCTTCATACACTGTTCTCGTAGTCCTTCTGCTTGTTATGAGCCTTAGCTCAACTCTTTTTCATGTCCCCGCCCCTGTAATGATAAAACGCGTTTCAGGGGATAAAACCGGTACGGGAATGAGCTTTTTCATGCTTGGAGGGGAATTCGCCCGCACACTCGGACCGATGGTGATACTCGGAGCGATCTCATTGTGGGGGCTTGAGGGAACCTACAGGCTGATCCTTTTCGGATGCGTGGCATCCGCAGTGCTTTATGTCAGGCTTCGGAATATCAATATCTCGCGAGATTTCAAACGGAACGAAAAGGAATTCGGAGCGAAAGAAACTTTCATGAAATTGATCCCTTTCTTCTCCGGGATCACCGGTATCATGATGGCAAGGGGATTCATGAAAGCCGCTTTGACGGTATTTCTCCCTGTCTACCTGACATCAAAAGGTGAATCTCTCTGGATAGCTGGAATATCTCTTTCAATCCTGCAGTTTGCAGCAGCAGGCGGATCTTTCGCATGCGGTGCGATCTCTGACAGGATCGGAAGGAAAACCACCCTGTTTATCCTTTCCGCAACCACCCCGGTTTTCATGGGATTGTTCCTCTTCCTCGATGGGATTCTTACTGTTCCCCTCCTTATACTGATCGGATTGACATTATCGGCGCCTACCCCGGTATTCCTCGCCATGGTGCAGGATGTAAAAACCGACAGACCTGCATTTATAAACGGGATCTTCATGACGATCAACTTTGTGGTGGCAGCATTGAGTGTTATGTTCGTTGGATTCCTGAGCGATATGATCGGATTAGAAAAAACCTACTGGCTCTCCGCCGGACTTGCAGTCCTGGCAGTGATTTTCACACTGAGGCTGAAAGAAAGGTACTGAACCAAGTAAAGTTGTTTATTCAAAAACTTTAGAAATCCCACTGGATCCCCCTTTAAAAAAGGGGGACATAATTCTGTCTATTTTCAATCACTATATTATTAATTCTTTGTCGTCCTGAACTTGTTTCAGGATCTATTTCTTCCCGGGGCCGAATATCACCTTACCAGGCAGTTTATCAGTTATCTTCCCATGGTCTACCACGATCTCTCCGTTGACTATAACGTAATCGATGCCGTCGCAGTAATTATGAGGATCCATGAATGTCGCATTATCCTGGATCTCATCATAATCGAAAATCACGATATCCGCAAATTTACCCTCCGATATCATACCCCTGTTCCTTATCCCGGCTTTTGCTGCAGGAAATGAGGTCATTTTCTTGATAGCATACTCAAGTGTAAGATCACCGCGGTCCCTGACGTGGTTGGCTATTATCCTCGGAAAATGCCCGTAATGTCTCGGGTGCACTTTGCCCACACCGATAAATGCATTCCCCGCATCGCTTCCATACATCGATAACGGATGTTGGAGGATCCTGACTATGTCGTTCATTGACAGACAGTGATAAGCGCAGCTTGCTCCTCCATCGCTCATCAACAGCTCGATCAGGAGTTCTGCTGCATCTTCCATGGTCGTTCCCCTGCCCTTTTTGACAAGTATCTCGTGCAGATTCAGTCCCTCGAGACTCCTGTCAGAACTGTAAACCGCAAGGGTAACATTCCTGATATCATTCCCACCCCGATCGTGGATGATATTATTCACTATCCCATCTATAACTCTCTTGCGGATCGCCGGATCACTTAGCCTGTTCTCGATCTCTTCGGATGATCCTTCAAGCGCCCAGGCCGGAAAAAGGATCGCTGCTGTCGTGAATGTCGCCGGATACGGATGCAGATCGGTTGTAACATCTATCCCTCTTTCCCGCGCTTTTTCCATCTTTTTAAGGCTGTTGATCGTCTGCCCCCACATATCGGCCCCCGCTGCCTTGTGGTGAGACATCTGCACAGGGATTCCGGCTTCCTCCCCTATCTTTATTGCCTCATCCATTGATTCGAAAAGCTGCAGCCCCTCATCGCGCAGATGAGTTGCGTAAAATCCGCCGTACTTTGCCGCTACTTTTGCCAGTTCGATAACCTCATCAGTCTTTGAATAAACTCCAGGCCTGTATTTCAGTCCTGTAGAGAAACCGAGTGCCCCGTCACGCATTCCCTTCTCTACATATTCCTTCATTTTCTCGAGTTCTTCGGCAGTAGGTTCTCTCCCGGCATTTCCCATTACTTTCCGGCGGATGGTATTATGTCCTATCAGTGTTCCCATGTTCAGGGCTGATCCTTTTTTCTCAACCGATGCAAAAAATCTTTCAATATCGAGCTGACTGCCTCCGCAGTTACCTCCGACGATAGTCGTATTTCCCTGAGTTATCATATTATGTACTGAGGGATCTCGCAACATCTGCCTCTCCGCATGGGAATGCATATCAATGAAACCCGGGCACACTATTTTACCCTCTGCATCTATTACATTTTCTGCCTCAACATCTCCGATCATGCCGATCTTGACTATCCTGTCCCCCTTTATCGCTATATCTGCATAGTACCATGGATTACCGGTGCCGTCTACTATTTTTCCGTTCTTTATGACATGGTCATACCGTTCCTGGCTGTCAGCAGAAGTAAATGAGCATAACAATCCGGCAAGAACAAAAATGATAAGTGTATATTTCCTCATTCTCACTCTCCTTATAGACGAATATTATTGATTTTCAGGGGATATTGATTAATTATACCCAATTTCAGGGTAATTCACAAGAATTTTCAGCTTATACTTTTGACAGGTTATTAAAATATTGACTATGAATACATTTTTATTTACAATTATCTACATCTATGTACTTTTAAGAACGCTTTAGAACTGTTTTCCTGCCAGATTAACTTTCAATGGAGTTTGTTATGAGAAGAAAATGTCTTTCAGTAATGTTGATCATCTCAATGCTAATTATCCTGTCCGTGACAGCTTTCAGCCAGGAAAAATACGATTACGATATACTCATTAAAAGAGGGAAAGTCTATGACGGCTCAGGCGAAAAGGATTTCAGGGCCGACGTTGCCGTTAAGGATGGGATAATTGTCAAGGTCGGGAAAAACATCAAAGGCACGGCAGAAAAGACTATCGATGCCAGGGGATTATACATCACACCCGGATTCATCGATCTTCATACTCATGTGGAAAGAGGAATGTACTTCCCGGAAAACATGCCTTGCCTGAACTATCTTTACCAGGGTGTTATCTCAGTAGTAGTCGGTCAATGCGGACAAAGCGCATGGCCTATCTTTGAGCAAGCTGAAGACCAGATGAATCGGTGGATGAAGAACGGGATTGGCCCGAACGCCGCTCTACTCGTTGGTCATGGAACGGTCAGGCAGATAGCTATGGGAAGAGAAGAAAGGGCTCCGGAACCGGATGAGCTCGAGAAAATGAAAATGCTCGTTAATCAGGCGATGGAACAGGGCGCCAGCGGATTCTCCACCGGGCTGATATACGTCCCCGGAAGTTATTCGAAGACAGACGAGGTGATCGAGCTGGTGAGAGAGATTGCCCCTTATGACGGAATCTATCATACACACATTAGGAACGAAGCGCAAAACCTGATCGCGGCTGTCAAAGAGGCAATAGAAATCGGAGAAACAGCCGGAGTCCGTGTACATATATCGCATTTCAAGGTAATGGGAAAAAGCAACTGGGGATCTGTGGAGGAAGCTTGCCGGCTTATCGAGGAAGCCCGGGACAGGGGATTGAAAATTACCGCCGATCAATACCCGTACGAATTCTCCAACGGGTATCCGTATACTAATATTGTCCCTTCCGGAGCATGGTTCAATACAAGGACAGCCGAACGGCTCTCAAGAGGTGATATCGAATCCGTTTTTGATCACCTCAGAGATGAACAATTGATTGACCTTTATAAAAAAGTTACACCTTATTTTCCGATATCGGAAAGACACCGGGACTTTCTGGACAGCCTCCCCAGAAAACGGCTTGTCAGTTTCATCACACCCTACCTGATGAGCACAGGTGACTTCAGAGGGCCTGAGAATACAAGAGAAAGGATGCTTTTTAAACAGAGGCTCAATGATACTGGGGAAGCTGAGAAAATAAAGTCTCTAACATCGAGATACATTGAAAGTATCGGTGCTGATAACCTTATTGTCGGTATCTGCGTTGACCGTGAATTCGAAGGCAAGTCACTTCAGGAAATAGCAGAAATGAAGGGTAAGCCCGTCATCGACACAGCTATCGAGCTGCACCTCATGGGTGCCAGGACTATCCCGCTGAGAATGTCGGAAGATGATATTGAATTCATAATGAAGAAAGACTATGTAGGTACGGGCAGTGACGGAACCGCCCCGTTTTATGGAATCGGACTGCCGCATATAAGGTCTTATTCAACATTTCTCCACAAAATTAAAAAGTATGCTCAGGAAAGAAAAACTGTTACAGTGCAGCATGTTATACGTTCACAGACATCACTCCCCGCAGAGATAATGAAATGGGATGACCGCGGATGGATAAAGGTGGGATACAGGGCTGATATTAATGTACTGGACCTGAAGAATATTGAAACAAAAACCTCGATCTCAAATGCACATCAGTATTGTAATGGCGTAAAGTATCTCCTTATTAACGGTGAACTTGTGATCGATGAAGGCGAGTATACCGGAGCCCGTCCGGGAGAAGTGCTGAAGCTAAAAAATTATTAATATTGAAGTTTGATGACCGGAATACCTGTCAGGCCTGATGATGAGTAATAGCAGGTTCCGCTTTATCGACGGTCCTTATCCGTTTTAACAAGCTCCGCCCAATGGCTAAGAGCATTACCGACTCTTTTTCCCGGAAGCGGAACAGCTGTCACCGATCCGTTCAGAACATCACCACGGAATTTCAACTCGACATTCAGCTTATTAGGATATTTCTGCACATCTTCTGTTCCGAGGTCTCCGCGAAACGATCCTCTCAGGAATCCGTTCCTGTAACTCACTGATATCAGCCTGAGTTCCTTTTCATCTCCAAGTTGAACATAAACACGCGAAGTTTTTTCCGGTTTGGCTACTCTTATCTTAATGGGAATTTCACCGTTGTAAGTATCTATAGAGCCTTCCCAGTTTCCCATTAAACCTTCTTCCGGATTAAATTTGCCTCGGTTCCCTCTTTCCGGTGGCTCGGTTCGGACATATTCATCGGGCAGCAATGCTTCTATTATATCTTCCGCTATAGTTGACGGCAGGCGGCTGCTTTTATTTGAAAGTACAGTGACTACGATATCGTGATCCGGTAACAGAATCAGTGTCGTACTGACTCCACCCATTCCACCTGAATGTGCTATCCTCCTGACCGAGCCTCGAGTGTATTCAGACCAGCCCAGGCCGTATCCCTCCGCCGGAGGTACAGGTGTCTTCATCTCGTCAATAGCTTCATCTGAAATTATCGCTTCCCGGCCTTCCGGACGGTCTTTAAGATGGAACATACCGAACCGGACAAGATCGTGTGCGCTGCTGTAAACTGCGGAAGCACCGGGATGATCGAAATCATAGAAAGGTATAGATTCTCCTGCGCTATTATACCTGACGGCATCCTCTTCCCCGAGATCCGGATCCGGATCAACTGAAGTCCGTGTCATACCAAGCGGCTCGAATACTCTTTCCTTCATGAAATCTTTGTAGCTCCTTCCCGAAACTCTTGATATTACATGGTCAATTATTCCGTATCCAAGGTTGGAATACTGATATCTCTCACCGGGAGCGGTTACAAGGTTTCCATACCGGCGGATTGTCTCATCCATCGGCGGTTTCGTGTACTGCTCGTCAGCATAAAAAAAGTGGTAATGGAGGGGCAGTCCCGCCGTATGGCTCATTACTCTCCTGATTGTAGCGAGGTCCGGTTCCCAGGCCCTACCGTTCACCTTGCCTTCCCCGAGGTAGCCATTTACAGGCTTATCAAGGTCGATCAAGTTCTCTTCAACAAGTATCATGAGTCCTGTTGCAGTAATTGGTTTAGATATTGATGCAAGAGAATACGGAGTATGCACGGTAGCGGGGATCCTTTTCTCAATATCTGCCCACCCGAAGGCTTCTTCCCAGATGATTTTCCCATCACGTGCTACAGCAACAGAGATGGACGGGACATTTTGCTCTTTCAATTCCTTTGCGATCTTGTCCGATATTGAATCGAACTGGCCTGATACAGGCGCTGTCTGGAAAAACAGCGCCGAGATCATCAATAAAGCAATGATGAAATTTCTTCTATACATATGATCTGCCTTATTATAAGGATATTTATTCAATTAATTTACGTACACTGACTACTTTTCAACTTCTGGTCCGATCGAAAATCCTTTCTGAGATTTCTTGACTTGCCCCTTCCAGCATTGAAGGATCGGGGCTGCGCTCGAAATGACAATTATTTACACTTTTAATCTCTCCGATGCTCCCTTCAGATTACAGGAAATCCGGCCGATTTGACAAGATATGGTCATGTCATTTCGAGTGGAGTCCCTGTTTTCGGGACGAAATCGAGAAATCTCAAATGTGGAACTGGAAAACGCAAATTAATACAATATTTAATTTCCGTTTTACACCCTACCTTTTCCTTATAGGATACTTTGGCCGTTTGAGCTTTTTGAACGGATTCTTTCTTATCTCTTCCATTACCAGCTCGACTGCCTTCTCAAGCTGCGGATCCCTGCCCTGTGCAACTTCCACCGGCAGCATATCCACCTCAAAATCCGGAAAAACACCTATATTCTCAACTTCCCACTCACCATCCGGGCTCCAGATTGCAAGACTTGGTACATTGACATATGCGCCGTCCAGCAGGGGCGGATTACCATATGCGCCGACAAGTCCTCCCCATGTCCGCTTTCCAACGAGAGGACCGATACCGAGTCTCTTAAAATATAGCGGAAGGGCATCTCCGCCAGATCCGGCATATTCGTTGATTATCATGGCTTTCGGCCCGATTACGGATGCGAAAGGAGTCGTGAAGTCTTTTCCGTCACGGGTTGCCCAGTAGCTCAGAAGCTGCCTGTCAAGGAGGTCTACGAAATAATCTGCTGCCGACCCGCCGCCATTGAACCTTTCATCCACCACGAATCCTTCTTTCTCGAGCTGATTGAAAAAATACCTGTTGAAATAAATATATCCCGCAGTGGATGTATTCGGCAGATATACGTATCCTACCCTGCCGTTTGTCATTTCATCGACTTTTCTTCTGTTTCCTTCTACCCAGTCCCGGTTCCTCAGGTTGTATTCGCTCCTTACCGGAACGACAGTGACTTCCCTGCTGCCTTCTTCCGCAGGACTTGAATTGACGACCAGATCAACCTGTTTCCCGGCTGTTTTCTCGAACAGGGAGTAAATATTGATGTCATCCGTAAGGTCTATACCGTTAACCTTCAGAATATATTCTCCGGCAATAACATTGACTCCCGGTTCGGTGAGCGGCGCTCTCAGGTTTGGATTCCAATTCAAGCCGCTGTAAACTTTCCTGATCCTGTATCTTCCGTTTTCGATCTCATAATCCGCTCCGAGAAGTCCTCCCGGGATCCTTTCTACATCAGGAAAATCACCGCCGTTCACCCTTGCATGTCCGACACAAAGCTCACCGATCATCTCACTGATCAGATAATTCAGATCGCTTCTATGCGCTACATAAGGGAGGTAATCTTTATACCTGTCAAGCATCATTTGCCAGTCAACACCATGCATACCGGGATCATAAAAATAGTCCCGGTTCAGTCTCCATGCTTCAACAAGCATTTGTTCCCACTCAGCATGCGGATCTACCCAGACTTCCATATTTGAAAGGTTCAGCCTGCCGTCTCCCGGTTTCGGTTTTCCGGCAGTAGAAACTATGCTCCAGTTATTCCCGGACCTGTAGAGAAGCGTCTTGCCGTCATTCGATATATCATATGAATTGACCCTGGTAAGGAATTGATCGGAACTGCGTTTTTTCATAGAAAATTTATGCAGTGTTCTGCCCTGGTTCGGGATAGCTTCCAGGTAGAAGATCTCACCTGTCTTTCCAACCTGAAGATCAGAGTAGTTCCTCGAGGGAACCGGAATGGAAATAATCCGCTGGTCTATATTTTCAAGATCGATATTAATGGTTTTTTCTTCTGTCTTACCCTCAACTTTCTTCCCTTCATCCTCCTTATTATCCTTTGGTTCATCCTTGACCTTTTCTTCATCGCTTTCAGGCTGGAAAGGAGAAGCTTTATCTGAATCGAGAACTGCCAGGTATAGGTTCATCGTTACAGTATGATCAAATGAAGACATATCAAGCCAGCCTTTTGTGGGTCCTACATTCGTGCTCGCAATAAAGTATAGGTAGTTTCCCTCCGGATCGAATTTCGGTGAGAATGCATCACTCATTCCGTCGGTTATCTGGAATGTTTTATTATCTTCAACCGAATAAAGGAATATTGCACGGAAATACCCGTTGATTCTTTTTGAATAACCGATCCATTTACTATCAGGTGACCAGATAGATGCCAGTGACCTGTCAGGGTCAGAGTATTCCTCTTCATCGATTTTAACCGGTTTCTTATCCTCGATATCAAGGTACCATATATTCAGATGATTATCAAAAAACGCTATCTTTTTACTGTCAGGTGACCATACAGGATTATAGAGAAAACATTTCATGTCCATATCGATTTTTTCAGGCTCTCCCTTCCCCTTCTGGCCTGCAAGATACAGTTCGTATTCTCCGTCTGCATCTGAGAAATACGCAATATACTTACCATTCGGTGACCATGCAGGAAATCTGTCATTCGCCCCGGTCGAGTTAGTTAGATTCCTTATATCTCCTTTTTCCTTCGGCACCGTCAGTATCTCGCCATGTGCCTCAAATACTGCCCTTACTCCTGTCGGAGAAATACCCGAGCTGATAATATCACGTGAAACGTTCTTGAAATGAGGCCGGATATTTACTAGATCTCCGGATGCCGTAATATTCAGCCTGGTTACCCTTCCCGAACCTGTATCGTAGATGTGCAGATAACCTTCAGCGTCATAGACCAGCTTATCACCGTCTCCTGATAGATATTTTACATCGAGCGGGCTGTGGCTCTTTATTTTACTCAGGCTTTTAGTTTCCACATTATATGCAAATATATCCATTGTTCTATCCCTGTCCGAGAGAAAATATACTGTATCTCCTAACCAGACCGGATATACATCGGTCGCATTCTGATGCGGTATCTCCACGAATTCCAGTGTCTCGAGATCGATCACCCGGACAGGAGTTGTCTGCCCCCCCCTGTAGCGTTTCCATGCCCTGATCGAAGTCGCGATCGGAGTGTATGCAAGAGACCTCCCATCAGGAGATAACGAACCAGTTTCTGCCATCGGAAGAGGAAGAACTTCCGGCAATCCTCCATCAATATCTATCGAATAGAACATGCTGAACCTGCTGTAGCTGTCTCTCCTGGAACTGAACAGCAGTTTTTTCCCGTCATTATACCACCCAATGAGCCGGTCTGCTCCCGGATGAAAAGTCATTCTTCTTGGATCTCCTCCCTCAGCGGGCATCACGAATATATCCGTGTTTCCGTCATATTCGCCGGTAAAAGCTATCCATTTACCATCAGGTGAGAATTTTGGTACAGATTCCATTCCAGTATGAGTAGTCAGCCTTCTCGCTTCTCCGCCGTTAATGGAAGATTTCCATATATCACCTGCATAGATAAAAACGACTTCATTATCGCTTATATCAGCTTCATGAAGAAGCCTGACGCCGTTATACCCGAACACCTGAACTGTAAAAACCATAATAAATAATACTGCAGCTATTTTTTTCAGCATTTCCCTGCTCCTTGTATTTAGTTTTAAATTATTGTCGATCTGCCTTATAATGACCGGGATGTAAATACAATATGAAGATGATTTTCTAATATAGTTTCACTTTTAACAAATTTCAAGTTTATTAATACTGTTTTTCATTCATTCTTAAAACGAATCAGTAAACTGAATAGAATCTTATATTCAGTTGTATTCACAATAACTGATATTGAACCTTTGAGTGACCAGGCCGTTTCAGATGCTTATTATCCGCTGCTCGAAATGCAGGAAAAAGATCTTTAAATATAAAAAGATAGGTAAGGGCAGAATTCTTCGTTGCTGGCATCACAGGATCATCGAATCATATGCCATCAGGGATGGCAGCAGGATCTATTGCAGATGCGGGAACAGAATAGGGGAGGATGACGGAGTGAAAGTCAAAATGAATCAGCGGTCTATTACTGCCTCCGGAACATATATGAATAAATAAATACTAAGTAAAATATATTTTTGTTTATTATATTTCTTATTATATTGATTTCTGCATTGGATATTACGTTTAATATCGACACCACGCTATGGGACTTCTGAGATGAAAGATAATATTGAAGAACTCCGGAAAAAAATAATCCAATATAAAAAACTGGAAAAGGAATGGAAGGAGACTGAGAAAGCTCTGGATTTGTCCAGGAAAGAATATGAGACACTGTTTGAAGAAGCAAGTGATGCTATATTTTATCTGAATTTTGACGGTACGATCAGAAATGTAAATAAGAAAGCGTGTTCTCTTTTCGGATATTCAAAAGAAGAGTTCCTGGACATGAAAAAGCTGGAAGTCGTTTCTTCAGAATATCGTGATGACTCTTATGAAAGGCTGCAGAAACTTATAGACGGTGAAAAACTCGATCCTTACAAAAAAGTATTTAAAAGAAAAAGCGGTGAGGGGATCCCTGTTGAGATCAGCATTTCTGTAATTCTGGACGAGAATGGCCGCCCTTCATATATCCAGTCGATTGTCAGGGATATATCATTCAGGGTAAAGGCTGAAAAGCAGCAGGTCGTTATATCGAATATTTCCAAGGCTGCAATATCACCCATTAGCCTTGACGAGCTCTACGAAGAAATACATGAATCTCTTACTGAAGTAATAGATACAACAAATTTGTTTATCGCTATGTATGACCGCTCTACCGATTTGATCACCTTCCCATATTTTATCGACGAGCACGATTCGGAGGTACCCGTTCTTAAAGCTTCCGATACAGATACCGGGACTTCCAAGATCATAAAGAGCGGTAAGCCATACTTCAACACAGAAAAGACCATAAAAGAACAGGTAAAAACCGGTGATCTGGATCTTATAGGTACTATGGCAAAGGTCTGGCTGGGAGTGCCTTTAAAGATCAAAAACGAGGTAATAGGCGTTATTGCTGTTCAGAGTTATACGGACTATAAAATGTTCACTGAGCATGATATTCCTTTGCTCGAGGTTGTTGCAGATAATATAGCTACTGCCATATCAAGAAAAAAAGCTGAAGAGCAGATCAGGGAAAGTGAGAAGAAATTCCGCACTCTCGTAGAAAATGCACCTATGGGAATTGCCTATGCAGATATCGAGGGAAATCTTATTGATATAAATAGTAAAATGGTTGAAATACTCGGTTCACCATCTGTTGATGATGCAAAATCAAAAAATATGCTCACTACCCCGACACTCAAGGAAGTCGGTTTTTCGAATGATTTCAGGAGATGTATTGAATCAGGGGATATAGTATTATCTGAAAAGGACTACAGGTCTTCATGGGGAAAAGAGGCAAGTCTTCGTTATCATCTGCAGTCTATAAGAGATACCGATGATTCTATCACCGGCATCCTGATGATAATTGAGGATATAACTCATATTAAGAAACGTGAGATAGAGAAGAAGGAACTTGAAGAACAGCTGCTTCAATCTCAAAAACTTGAATCCATTGGCAGACTGGCAGGGGGGATAGCGCATGATTTCAATAATATCCTTACAGGTATCATGGGATTTGCTGAGATGCTGAAAATAAAGTATCCCGATTCAGACTCTACTGAAGGACATGCCGCTAAAATAATTTTCAGCGGAACGGAACGAGCGGCGGAGCTTACAAAACAGCTGCTCGGATTCGCAAGAGGAGGTAAGTATAATCCTGTTGTGATGAACATTAACGAAACCCTAACCGAGACAATACAGGTTTCGGAAAAAATATTCGATAAAACTATAAAAGTAAACCTTGAGCTAAGTGAAGATGCAAAGCTGATCGAGGCCGATCATTCTCAAATGACACAGGTTTTCACAAATCTATTTATCAATGCAAAAGACGCAATGCCTAATGGCGGTACCCTGCATCTGAAAACAGAGAATACTTATATCGATCCTGAATTTAAATCGCGGTACCCGGAATTCGAGGTGGGAGAATACGTCAAGATAATGATCACTGACTCAGGAATAGGTATGTCTAAAGATGTAAGGGATTACATCTTTGAGCCTTTTTTTACAACAAAGGGTGAAGGGACAGGACTCGGGCTTGCAACGGTTTACGGGATCGTAAAGAATCATAGCGGGCACATAAACGTATACAGCGAGCCCGGTTATGGAACTACTTTTAATATTTATTTCCCGGTATCGGAAAAAAATCTCGAGATCGAGGAAATCAAAGAAGAATCTTTAGCAATAGGCGATGCAACCATTCTCGTTATAGACGATGAAAACCACGTCAGGTCTATTGCCGATTACTTGTTGAAATCGCTTGGATATACCGTCCTGCTTGCAGAAGATGGTAAAAAGGGATTGAAGGTCTTCAGGGAAAAAATGGATGACATCGACCTTGTTCTACTCGATATGGTCATGCCTAACATGGCCGGTAAGGAGACTTTTCTCGAAATGAAAAGGATCAAACCGGATGTGAAGGTTCTTCTCGCCAGCGGTTACAGTAAAGAAGGTAAAGCAAATGATATCCTTGAAAAGGGTGTACTCGGATTTATACAGAAACCCTTTAAGATCAAAGAACTGTCATCAGCAGTAAATCAGATTATTTCCGATCAATAGAATATCCGGGAATAATCTGTTTTACTGAGGTGATTTTTACACCATTTTGTTGGATTTTCAACATGATTTATCTTTACAGAAATATACCCTGGATTGATTCTTAGTAAATGCATTTACAATTTAACCAGAGTTTTCTGTTTCTAAGCTCAACCTGGCAGATCACCGCTACAAAATATGAAAAAATCACCGGCCATATATTTTATTCCCCGATATGGTACATAATTTGCATTATTTATTTCCGGTGAATAACGTTAAAACTTGCAATCTGTAAAAATGGGCAAAAAACAGCCAGACAACAGCAGTATTTATAAAGAGATGGATGAGTCTCTTCTGCATTTCTGCAGCCTTCTAGAAAATGAAAAAATCGATGAAGCATTTAAATGGCAGCAGGAAAACAGGATACCTTTAGAAGAAATAATGCCCAATGCTGTAGACGCATTTAATAAATTTAAAGGAAAGAGGAATCACCGGGCAGCCTTACAGATCGGTCTAAAATACCAATTTGAGCCCAACCTGATAAATCCACTCTATCTTGCCGAATGGAACAGGCTCTACAAGAACGGGCAGTTTGAAGATGCCGCACAGTGGGCAAAAGAGCAGAATTTGTCTGAAGTAGAACTCAGGCGCTCCTCTCACAAGGCTTATGAAAATTATCTTAAAGAAGGCAGAGTTGAGGATGCATTCAGGGTTATTAAGAATTACGATATTGTAAAAGAAGCGATGTTAGAGATAACACTTTCAGAGTATAATAAAGCTTATGAAGAGAATGATTTTCTTAAAGCGGCCATGTTGGGAAAAGAGTTCGGTTTCTCGCTTAAAAGGACTTCCCTTGCTGCCATTTACCAGACTCTAAACGATCTTAAAACAGGTGAATTCAGGAAAGCTGTGGGGATCATCCATGATTTTTATCTACTAAGCGATGATGTATTCGAAGTTATTCCCGAAGAGGATGGAAAAAACCTTGTCAAAGATATTGTGAAGTATCTTTTGGAGCCCGGTTTCGAGAACGATAAGTTTCATCTACTCGATGATTTCGCAAAAAAGGCAGATCTTGTAGACAGAACGGTTGACAATCACCTGCTGCAGGCTCTCCGCAGTGCAATGATTGCCCTGGCAGTGAAGAAGCACAATTCACTTTTGAAGGATGGAAATATCAAATCAGCAAGATCCGTACGAAAATCATTCTTTCTTTTTTCTGCACCTGTACCCCAGAAATTCTTTGTTACAATGCTCGATGAAGCGATCCTCCATCACAGGAGGCTGCTGGAGAACGGTGAATTGGATGAGGCTGTTAAGATTAAAAATGAATACGGTTTCTTTACGAATGATCTTATGGTTGAGAAAAAAGACAGTATAGTAAATGATGCGGTTAAGCTGGTTATACGGTCTATGGAAAACCAGGATTTTATTTCTGCTAAACGCCTCATTGACGAATACATGATTCCCGGACACCTGATATCTGAATCCGTCTTTAAATCAGTCTTCGACCTTTTCAGGCAGTACCATTACAGTGATATTTTAAAAATTTTTGACTCGATAAAGCTTAATCCGGACGAGGAAAGTATTGCTGTTAATCTTATCAGTGTATTTCAGAAATTCATCGAAAAAAAAGAATATATTTATGCCGCTGAATACGCAACAAAGGTCAGGTTGGCAAAATCCTATGCTCATGATGCTGCTTTAAGAGGATGGAAGGTTTTCTTCCTCGAGAAAAATTTCGATAAAGCCCTGTCCATCAAGACGCGTTTTAAACTTCCCGGCAAAATGACGCTGGAGACTGCAACAAACATGTACTGGAATCTTGTGGATAAAGGAGAGTATTCCGAGGCATCAGGGATTAGAAGAAACTACAAGGTTTCGCTTTCTATTATGCAATGGTTCAAAGAGCTTTTCAATATCATCTTCTCAAAAAATTCTCCTGCCGAAAAGGACAAAAAATCCCCTTTTATCTAAGACTAAATTTATGCCTATTATAAATATTATCAGATAATTATGTCTTGACTTGAAAAGAACAGATTATTAAAATTGGTATTTACGGTGCGCCTGAGGGTTTTTCTTTCCTGATGATGTTCATTTTTGCGTTTTGCTAATAATAGTTTTTTTTAATAATATTAACTAATATCCGAGGTTAATTCTTATGACGGGAATCCAGTTATTTACTTACTTCGCGTTCCTTGTAGCCTTTATTGCTATCCTAAGGAAGGTCTTGCGCTATGCTACTGCGCCCGAGAGCATGAGATGGGAATTGTATCCTGTTCCACATGAGAAAGGCAGAGCCGAATACGGCGGTTCTTATTTTGAAGAACTCGATTGGTGGACAAAAGAAAGAGAGACAGACCTGTTCAATGAACTGAAGGAGATGTTCTCTGAAATAGTATTCCTTAAAGGGATCTTTCACCACAATAAAAAAGTCTGGAATTCATCATTTCCATTCCATTTTGGATTATATATGACTATAGGCTGGCTGGTACTGCTTATGACCGGCGGAATTCTTGAAGCCTTCTTTGGAATGACGGTTGATTCCCAGGGCGGTTTTTTCAGCACAGCAGTTTATTACCTTACCATACCGCTGGGATTTGGCGGACTTGCGCTTGCAGGACTTGGAGCCTTCGGTCTTTTTATCTGGAGATCGACAGACAAAACGCAGAAAAAATTCAATGCCCCGATTGATTTCTTCAATCTAATAGCATTTACCGTTACAGCCGCAGTTGCCCTGGCCGCATCGATAATGTACGATCCCACATTTTCGTTCCTGCGAAGCTATACAGGTTCACTGCTGACTTTTTCTGCTATATCCAGTCCGAATGTTCTTTTGACCGCAGAGATCATCCTGCTTGCTTTTCTAACACTATTGATTCCGATTACAAAGATGTCCCATTTCGTGGCTAAGTATTTTCTGTATCACTCAGTCCGCTGGAATGATCAGAATAACGAACGGGGAAGTAAGATAGAAAAGAACATACTTGAATTGCTTAATAAACAGGTCGGATGGAGCGCAGATCATATCCGTACCGGAAAAACCTGGGGAGAAGTAATAACGGAGCCGAAAAATGAAGAAAAATGATATAGATGTAAAAGAATTTGGCAAGAAGGTCGACCAGCTGTTTGAGCTAAATGTAGAAGACCTTCCAAAATTACCCTATCCATACGAAGACTGGGTAGATAAAGTATATCCCGATGTCTCTGAAGCACGCAAAGAGAGTACAGATATTTCACTCGACGGGATCCTTAACGTCGCTGTTCCTAAAATTGAAGACGCTGAAGAAAAAGCAAAAATGGTAGCGAATTTTCTGGAAGGGCTGAAAAAACTACTCTCAAAAGAGGACAACTGGACTTTCTTGAAGCCATTTCTGCTGTCTCTGGATAACTGCGTAGGATGTAATACGTGTTCCGGGGCCTGTCCTGTTTTCGAGGAAAGCGGTGAAGTGGATATCTACAGGCCTCTATTCCGCTCAGAGATTTTAAGGAGGATCATTAAAAAGTATAATTCACCCATGGGTACTATCACGGCAAAGATCTCCGGACATGATATAGAGCTGAATTGGGAATTAATAGCTAGACTTGCTCAGCTTGCTTACAGATGCACGCTGTGCAGGAGATGTGCGCAGACCTGCCCGATGGGTGTGGACAACGGCCTGATCTCGAGAGAGATCAGAAAACTCTTCAGCATGGAGCTGGGAATATCCCCGCAGGAACTCCATGAGGACGGAACAATCAAGCAGCTCGAGACCGGCTCTTCGACCGGATTGTCTCCGGTTGCACTTATGGATCTGATGGAGTTCGCAGAAGAGGATATCACAGACCGTACAGGCCTTGAGCACAAATTCCCGTTCGATAAATCCGGAGCAGACATTCTCCTGATCCATAATGCCGGTGAATTCCTGTCCTGGCCTGAGAATCTCGAGGCTTTTGCAATCCTGTTCGATATTGCAGGATTGAGCTGGACACTTTCCAGCGAACAGGTCGGATACGACTCAGTCAATTATGGTCTTTTTTACGATGATGCCCAGTATGCAAAAGTTACTCTGAAACATGCCGAAATTGCAAAAAAGCTCGGTGTTAGAAAAGTGGTACTGGGTGAATGCGGGCATGCCCACAAGGCTACCATGGCGATCGGAGACAAAGTCTGGGTTGGCGAAAGCAACATTCCCAGGGAATCATGTCTTGTCACGATGGAAGATATCGTAATGAACGAAAAGGTAATGGTTGATCCGGAAAGAAATAATTTCCCGGTTACATACCATGATCCGTGTAATGTTACAAGGTCTATGGGCATAGTTGAACCCCAGAGACGTGTCCTGCGGAAGATCTGCCCGCAGTTCCGTGAAATGACACCGCATGGTGTCGATAATTACTGCTGCGGGGGTGGAAGTGGTTTTGCTATCATGCAGTCACATAATTTTCCAGAGTGGAAATTACAGATATCCGGGCGTAAGAAGTTCCGTCAGATCCTGGAAGCTTTCACAAAAGAGGAGCTGGATCCAGGTGTTCGCAAATATGTTTGCGCCCCATGCTCAAACTGCAAGGGACAGATAAGAGACCTCCTGACATATTATGAAGCCTGGGACAGATGCCAGATATTATACGGTGGGCTTGTTGAGCTAATTATTAACTGCATGGTTGACGTTCGTGAAGGTTATATCGAATGGGACGATTTCCACTAAGCTGATGAGGAAGAAATGAGTGTTTTTGATTTTTTTAAGCCCGATCACCTATCTAAAGATCCGGAAGTGAGACTGAAGTCTGTAGAGAAGATATCTGATCAGGATGTTCTGACAGATCTGGCTAAAAACGATAACTCACCTCGAGTACGGGACGCTGCAGTTACAAAGATCTCTAATCAGGAAAAGTTGATGGAGATTGCACTTGACGGAAAGGAAGTCGATTCCAGAATTGCCGCAGTTGAGCGGATAGAATCTCAGGAAAAATTAGCACACATAATCAAGGTTCGTAAAAACTTCAAGCTGACGGGTGCCTGTCTATCATTGATCACAGATACAAAAATCCTGGAGGACATTGCAAGGGATAAAGAATACAGCATGTCTGTCAGGCGAATGGCTATCGAGAATTTTGCAGATGAGGCTTTTATAGAGGAAGTTGCCGAAAAAAAGGAAGAAGAATATAAAGTAAAAAGCCTTGATGAGATAAAGGCCCTCATTGAAAAATACGGGGGTGCAAGGCTCGTCAGGGCACTGGGAAAATTCAGAGGAAGCAAAGGATCTCTCGAATCTCTCGGTGAGATTTTAAGTCTGGGCGGTGAAAGCGCCGCTATTGCCCTCGAGTATCTTGTTCTCGGCCTTACGCACGCAAATCCGGATATCAGAAAGTTAGCAGAGGATAAACTATCTACTATTGACAGCCCGGAGCTGATAACACATCTCGTACGGCTGATGGAAAAAGCTGCATACCATGATAAGATATTTAATGTATTGAAGAGAATAGATCATCCGGATGCCAAACAAATCGTTGAAGGTGATGGTTAGATCATCAAATCAAATTATTAACCCAGAGGAGCTAAGTAACCATGCCTAAGAAAATTCTGATTATCGATGATGAAGAAGATATGCGTATATATCTACAGGTAATGTTCAATAAAGCCGGTTTTGAAACAGCTCTCGCCCCGAACGGAGAAGAAGCGCTCGAGGTAATTGATGATTTTACACCCGATCTGGTAACTCTTGATATTGTCATGCCGAAAAAAAGCGGTATCAATTTTTTCAGTTTGATACGTGCCAGGGAAGATATGAAGGATTTACCGGTAATAGTTTTGTCCGGTGTATCCGGAAACCGGGACTTCTTTGAAGATGGAGATAAGATCGGTCCGACGCTGTTTTTGGAAAAACCGATCGATCCCGATTCTCTGATAACTAAAGTGAATGAGCTTCTCGGTGAATAAAAAGAATGCCTCTTTCGAAATTCAACATTGTATTTCGTGCTTATGAATGGATCACCACATCTATCAGGAAGATCGTGGTCTTCAGAATTATCCTTGCCATCGCATTAGTATTAACAGGTGTTTATGTTCATCCACTAATTTTCGGTCTTATCCTGGCAGCCGTTTTACTTTTCCTGGGAATCGCCTCCTATAAGATAAGACAATCCGGCGCTGCCCTCTACAGCCCTGTTGTGGACAGATTCTTCCAGCAGGTTCCATGCTATCTCTCTATTCAGGATAAGGACCTCAAAATCATCAGAACAAATGAACTCTTCAGAAAGGATTTTGGGGATAGAATTGGAGAGTATTGTTTCAAAGTATATAAAGGATATGATGAGATCTGCCCGAACTGTTCCGTGAAAAAAACTTTTGAGGATGGTAAGACTTACACGACTGAGGAAACAGTTATAACAAAAGACGGTAAGCTTGCACAGATGATTGTCAATACCACACCGGTATATGATGAAATAGGCAAGATCAAGGGTGTAATGGAGATGTCTACAAATATCACACAGGTCAAGCAGCTTCAGGAAGAAATTGAAACAAGCCGCAAAGAATTTATGGATCTCTTCGAAAAGGTACCATGTTACATATCAGTCCAGGACAGGGATTTTAAGATTGTGAGGTCGAACAACCTTTTCAAGCAGGAATTCGGAGATAATACAGGAAAGTGCTGCTATGAAGTTTACAAGAAACAGAATACCGTATGCAATGACTGTCATGTAGCCAGGACTATGCAGGACGGTAAAATATACAGCAAAGAGACCACTATAATAAAAAAAGACGGCACCACAGCCAATGTGATCGCGTATTCCTCTCCAATATATAATAAGGAAGGTGAGATCACCTCTGTTATGGAATTGTCTACCGATATTACAGAAGTTAAAAATCTGCAGCGTGAACTTACAAATATGGGAAAGACAATTGCCACAATGGCGCACAGGATCAAAAATATCCTGATGGGGCTCGAGGGAGGTATCTTCGTTGTCAATACAGGCATGGAGGATGAGGATCAGGATATGATAAAACAGGGATGGGGAATGATCCAGAGAAACGTAGAGAAAGTGGCTCGGATAGTGAAAGACCTGCTGTATTGTTCAAAAGAGCGGGAAATGGAATTCAAGAATATTGATCCCTGTACAGTAATCAGCAGTGTGAACGAATTGTTCAGGGACAGGGCTGCCAAAGAGGGGATCGAATTTTCCGTAATAGTCCCGGAAAAAATGCCGATAGGCAAGTTCGATCCGGATGCCCTCCACAGCCTGCTGACAAATTTTATTATAAATGCTTTTGATGCGTGCGCTATTGATTCTACCGAAGGTAAGGATTCTCATATGATCCTGGTAAACGGTTCTTACAGTGAGGATGATAATAAATACATCTTCGAGGTCGAGGACAACGGACAGGGTATCCCGGGTCATGTCGGTGAAAACGTGTTCGAGGATTTCTTTTCAACAAAAGGAAGAGAAGGAACCGGACTGGGGCTGCTGGTTGCGCATAAGATCGTTGAGGAGCATGGGGGAATAATTACATTCACTTCCGAGGTAGGAAAAGGAACAACTTTCAAGGCTGTATTCCCACATAAAATAATTGACTAATACCAACATCCGATTTTGAATTATCTACTTGAAATAGCCCTGATAAAATAGTATATTTTAAAAAATATTACAATTTTGGAGGATATGCTAATGGCTAAGAAGATCCTGATCGTTGATGATGAAGATGATATTATCATTTTTCTGGATACCCTGCTTAAAAAGGAAGGTTATGAAACCATGATCGCCAATAACGGTGAGGAAGCCCTTGAAAAAGTAAGATCCGAAATGCCCGACCTGATCACACTTGACCTTCAAATGCCGAAAAATACAGGGACTGATTTCTATAGGAAGATCCACCGCGATCCGAAATATAAAGATATTCCCATCATAGTTATCAGCGGCCTTCCCGGCAGACATCTTGCCCTGCCGAAGCCTTTCGCTGTCTTCGATAAACCGATCAATAAAGAACAGCTTGCTGAAAAGGTAAAAGAAGCGATAGGCTGATATGCGAAAATGGAAATTCTGAATTCTATCCATAAAAAGGTGGTAAATCATTTACCGCCTTTTATTTTTTACTTTTACTGCAAATAAGTATAATTCATCTTCTGATTAGAATACTTATATAGCAGTGGTACCCTCAAACTTGTTTAAGGGTGTTGAGAAATCAGTTTTTTAAAAAAAGCTCCTTATATTATCTCAATGAAGTATCTTTATCCCTGTCATTCACACGAAAGCGGAAATCCAGTTTCTATTATTATTTATTAGTTGTACTTCTTCAAACAATCTTGAAAATGCCGCAAAAATCCACTTATCTAGCAGATAATGCAATAAATATGTTCATAATGGTAGGTACAAATTCTTAGAATATAATAAAAAAGGCGGTAAATTATTTACCGCCTTTTATTCTCTACCCCGAAAGGTTGTTCTTTAATTCATCCGACACATGAATAGTTATTTTATCGTGATCTTCTGGGATACAGGCTCTTCGACCTTTTCCTTCGGTACAACGATATCGAGAATTCCGTTCTTATAAGAAGCCGTGATTTTTGAATCGATCACAGGATTTGCAAGACGGAACGATCTCTCGAACTTACCGTAAGATATCTCGCTGCAGTGCAGGCAATCTTTATTTTCTTCTTTTTCGTCCTTTTTCTCCTGTACTCTCTCGCCCTTGATAGTCAAAACATCCTCTTTAAAGGATAACTCGACATCCTTTTTATCGATTCCGGGGATCTCTACCATGAACAGATACTCTTTTTCATTCTCGCTCACGTTCACTTTCGGTACGATATCACTGTTTCTTCTCCGTCTGTAAACTGCAGGACGTGAAAACATACTGTCAAACATTGAATCGAAATTACTGAATGCGTCTAACGCATTGACGGGTCTCCATTTTACAAGTGTCATTTTAATTCTCCTTTACATTTTATTTTATATTTAGTTTCCTTTTAAAATTTCATTCTCCCTTTCGACTACGCCTAATATATAAGCAACACCCGTGCCAAAATTTCTTCCGCCATCGTAAGCTGTTGTTATTTATGCTATTACAACACTTCTCAAGACAACACACCATAATCTGCCCTTCTTTCACGCACTGCCACAATGACACATATTCTAAAAATATGTCAATATTGCGTGCCACTTTGGCAGTGCCTCTGTCATGAGGAAATCCAATGTCAGATCCCGGAAGAATTCCGCCGAAATTGGCTCTAATTCGTTGTTATCCCTTAATTTATTGTTTGAAAACGGGAATCTGTAATATATATTAATGCAGGTCATTACTTTTCAACTATCCTGAAAGGCATATCATGAGATCAATATTTTCTTGTATTTTGATCCTGTTTATAGTTCTACCGTTAAATGTATCAGCACAGGATGTCAGGGTTGGAGATGCTGCACACGGGATATTCAAATATGATGATTTCGAGAAACCGGCTAAATGCAGGTCCTGCCATATCGATATTTATGAGCAGTGGAACCAGGCAATGATGTCTGTTGCTTATACCCACCACTGGGATGAGATTGAATATTTCGAACTTGCTGTAAAGCATGGAGAAAAAGATCCGAAAATGAAACCCGTTGCAGACGGCTGTAACGGATGTCATGCGCCCCTGGCCTTCTTTGCGGGAGATACACCGCCGCCGCGTCCATCGGAGAATTCACGTGCAAATGAATCTGTATCATGTGATGTCTGCCATACTATTACCGGATTTGTTGGTGATATACCCCATAATTTCAACTTCATCAGCAAACCCGGAAAGATAAAATACGGCAACAGGGATGGTGTCGAGTCTCCTGAGCATACTACTCAGTATTCGGATTTTATCCGAACCGCGGATTTCTGCGGAGTTTGCCACAATGAGAAGAATCCCTTTGGAATCTGGGTTAAAAGCACCCAGATCGAATGGAAGGAAGGTGAGTATTCCGAGCAGGGTGTAAGATGTCAGGACTGCCACATGCCCGGAGCGCCCGGCAGAAATGCCGTTATGGCAAAGGAAGAATATGATGATGTTGCCCAGCATCTTTTTCACGGAGCTCATTCTCCGGCAAAGCTGCGCGGATCGGTTGAACTCAGGATACACCCCGATACCAGAGAGACCGAACCAGGTATGCCTGTTGTGCTTAAAGCAGTACTCCATAATGCAAAAGCCGGTCATAAAATACCGACCGGAGCAGTTGAGGACAGGATAATGTGGCTGAATGTCGAAGCCGTGGACTCCAAAGGAAGGAAATATCATCTTGCCGTAGATGAAAAAGGATTTGAAGGTGAGAAATACACTATAGCAAGCGATGAGCTTGCATACCAGGATATTGGTGAAATAATGGGTATTCCGGATTTCAAGGGACTCCCGCGTGATGGCGTCCCTGTCGGCGACAGGATTTTCAGAATGGCTTATTTTGACCCGAAGGGGAGAATGACGATCTGTCAGTGGAACACTGCTTCTCTCGGTACAGATTACAGGATAGGTCCGCGAGAAACAAAGATCGAGAAATACACATGGGATCTTCCGGATGATATTCCCGAAGGTAAGGTAACTGTAACCGCGAGACTCTATTACAGCAGGCTTGTTAATCCAGTTTCCGATTATCTGAATGTGCCCGAAGACGAAAAAGAACATGTCCTGATTAATGAGTCAAGCACAACATTCGAAATATTCTGGTAAGAAAACTGACACCGCAGAGACATGATGATGCAAAAATGATTTACGATATTCCGATTGTCATTTCGAGCTCAGCCCCGATACTGCACCATGGTTAGGGGTAAACCGGGAAATCTCAGAGCGGAATATGGATTTAGATTTAGCGTACTATTATGAAAACCTATACATTCAACCATTGATATTATGAGGATAAAAATAATGAAACTAAAGACGATGTTTTCTGGAATTCTGGCCATATTCCTGGTTTCTATAGTTATTGATTCGGCTGTAAACCGGGCTCACGCAATACCCGCTTTTGCCCGTAAGTATAATCTATCATGTACAACCTGCCACAATCCGTTCCCAAAGCTTAAAGAATATGGTGAAGAATTCGCGGGGAATGGTTTTGAGCTTCCGGACGGTGAAGAACCCCCCAGAGCATACCGGAATACTGGGGATGACAGGCTGACATTAATGAGAGAGCTGCCGCTCGGTGTCAGGTTCGATGCATATTACTCGATCACACCTGACGATGATGTTACAAACGATTTCAAGAATCCATGGGGGCTTAAAGTCCTGTCCGGCGGTAATGTTGCGGATAATGTGGGTTACTACATGTATTTCTATATGTCCGAGCATGGAGAAGTTGCCGGTATTGAGGATGCTTACGTTCATTTTAACAATATAGGCGGATCCGAACTGGATATTATGGTAGGACAGTTCCAGATTTCCGATCCGTTGATGAAAAGAGAGCTGAGGCTGACGTTTGAGGATTATGAACCCTATAAGACAAAAGTAGGTTACAGCGTGGCCAATCTGAAATACGACAGGGGTATCATTTTCACCTATGCCACGCATGCAGGAACTGACCTTGCTCTCGAGATCCTTAACGGTAACGGCAAGGATGAATCTGAGCACGGTTCATACGATATTGACAGCAATAAAAGCTTTTTCTTCCGTGTCATGCAGGATTTCAAGGTCTTCAATCTGGGCGGTTTCACATATTATGGTAGTGAAAAGATGAACGGCAGAGATAATGAGTATCTTTTTCTCGGACCGGATATTATAATCTCTGGAGAGAAAGCTGAACTCAATCTACAATATGTCTACAGGCAGGATGACAATCCCCTGTTCCTGCCGTCTCCGGGTGATGAAATTAAGACTGAAGGTATACTCGGAGAACTCTTCTTTATGCCGAAGGATTATATTTACACGGTATTCTTATATAATAAGGTATGGGATAATTCGGACTATTTCCAGACTGAATACGAAACTGCGACTGTGAATCTGACGCATCTTTACAGGTCTAACCTGAAATTTATGGCTGAATTCACTTACGACATTGAAAGAGAAAACACGAGATTCCTTCTCGGCTTCGTTACAGGATTCTAAAAACTCATTTCACCACAGAGGCACAGAGTATAAAAAGAGCAAAACTCTATACTCTCTGAACCTCTGTGGTGAAATAAATTACGGTAATAGAGACTATTACATATCTACTAACAATACTGCCGGCTCCCTCTTTTTAAAGGGGGATTTAATAAATCTTTTTAACATCTATCGCCTTGCTATCCCTCTCTCCACTATCCCGGGCGGATCCTCCTGCAGCCCGGTAAGCCTGTCATAAAAATCTGTTATCATCTCTTCGAGATATTCATCGCCAATATTCTCCGGGCAGTGAAATAAGCATAGCACCTTTTCGGATCCAGTATCCAGTGCCGTTCTTTTGCTGTCTGTCGCCGGGCTTCCGACTGGCCCCTCATCGTCATAGACTACAACCTTTCCTCCGGCGCTGATCTCCAGTCCTGTTATCCCCATGTAGGAATCTCCTTCCCTGCCGAACCTGACAGAAATATCACCCTTCGCTTTCACCATATCATACAAACCTATCGGAAGCAGGTATTTCAGTGAAATAAGATTGCAGACATCTACAACAGTATTAACCCTGTAGAGGTTATTTCCTTTTAATAATCTCCGTAAGAGTCTTTCGGAGGAAGGGCGATACCGGGTATAGTCGATCTTCCATCCTTTATAGAGTTTTCTCATACCCGATATGGCCTCGCTCTCCCCTATGGTGCTCAATTCAAACGATTCCAGGATCCTCTCTGTCTCTTCATCGAATATCTTCCAGAAATCCTCGTCGCTGTCACGTATGGATAAATTATCCAATTCCAGATACCCCGCCTTATAACCGGGAGTCTTTTCGAATATTGTGTTTTCTACGGTTATCATTCAAATGAATTGTATAATATTCTATTATATCGGCTTTTACTGAAAATACTTTCTGTCATATCGAGCGAAGCCCTGGCGGGATAAGCCGAGAAATCTTCAGAAAGGATTCAGGTTTCGCTTCTGTCCAAGAAAAAATAATTTTGATTTCCATATAAAATGTATTATTATTCTGTTGGACCTTTTGGGCATTTTCTTCTCACGAAACTTATACTGAATAGATAATAACACAATTCTGCAGAAAATCAAATTAAAATTCTGTGATCTTAACTAACAGATAGAATATTTAATAGAAATAATGCTAAGCTGGGTGTTGGTGTTTTCACAAACACGCATTTATACTATTGAACACTGTCGGTGAAAGCACCAACAGTGAGCTGAAATACATGTTCGGTTTTCGTGAACCATATTAAACTCTAAGTTTAAAAAATATTCCGGAGCATAAATATGTTTGGACGGAGAGAGAGACAATACAGAGCGTTAGTCGATAAAATCGATGACAGGGAAGCTTATAAGGTGATATATGATTTCTATAAAAATGATTTTGAAACAATCACCACTCTTGTTCAAAAAGAAAGAACTACCAAAAGTACTTTTACAAAGAGACTTATTGATATATTCCCTCACCCTGAAACTTCCTTCGATCTCGACAGATATGCAATTTTCAAAGAAGTCTTAGAAGGATGTCTTAATGCTGGATACCCTTACGAGTATCCAAACCTGGAATATGAATTTATAGATATTTATGAGTATGCAGTTGCCGGACTTGAATATCTCAGACAATTCACTGATGTTGAGCAGAAAATTGACAGGTTAACTTCCAAGAAAATATGGGATCGAATTATTGTAGTAAAAACCGAGTACTTCTTAAATAAGGCTGTACGCGAGATTGTATCTGGAGGAATGGAAAGGACAAAGGATTTTCTGGATGAAGTTGAACAAATTGCCAGAGACAACGAAGTTCCGGTGTTCTCGTTTTGGCTAATTGTAAAAACAATAAGACTATACTTGACAGCACAAAATCTAGAACATGCATCAATTTTGAGCGGTGAATTAAACGAATATGATCGGGTAAAAACCGATCCTGAGGCTCGCTTTTTAGGCTATGGATTGCATGGAATAATTGAAGCTAAAAGAAATAATATTGAAGGTTCGTCAACCAATTTACGTCAGGCTGAAAGGATACATCAAAAGGAACTCTATGATAAAGAACTCTGTAATGAATCAAAAGAAATACTTCAAGTTATAAAGAATTGGCACGTAACCAAAAGGGTAATCTACGATCCATTGAATCTTGAGAAAAAGCAAGAAGGAAAAACTATATATGATCCATTAAAACTTGAAGAGGTAGAATATAAGCCGCCTAAATCTAAGAAAAGACAAAAATCTGAAAAGAAAAATACAACTTACTGGATCTTAAAGAATCGAGATAACTCAAGACTGCTTCATAGCAGGATTCTCCAGGAAAGTATGGATTCGTTTGAAACAAGCTCAAGGAAGATCGAAAGAGGAGATATTGTTTTTCTCTGGCAGGCAAATACAGGTCCTGCCATAGGTATTTATGGTTGGGGTGTTGCTGAGGAATATATAAAGGATGCGTCTGGAAAAATAACTAAAAATATCCAGATTACTTATAAAAAGAAGTTATCAGATTTCATTCCATATGAGACAATGAAGTCAAAGAAGAATCTTGAGAGATTATCTAATCCATACTTCAGGAGCCGCCTAAATTCAGAGTTAAACTATAAGGAGGCCTTCGAAATTATCAACCTTATCCCGATTGAGTCTGAAAAGCCACCGACGCCCGAAACTCCTGCTGTTGGTATTGGCGAAGAGGAAATGCACCTTTCGGACGATCAGCAAAAAATTGATACCATTGAAGAAGAGATAGTTGAAGAAATAAAACCGCCTTCAGGCCTTACGACCACAGACACTATGATCGAGCAGGATATGTGGACTCTGGAGGATCAGCTTGGGTATAAGTATTATGCCAATGTTATAAGAGACCTTATCGTCAGCCCTAAAACAAAACCCCCGTTGACAATCGGGATCAAGGCACCCTGGGGAGCAGGAAAAACATCTCTGATGAAGAAAATACAGTACCTGCTCGATCCGGAGTTCGAGAAAGAAACTGAGCAGGTGAAGAGTTTGAAATCCCATCTTAGTTTCAGGCAGATGCTGAATATTCTAAAAGATTTCAAGCAGGATGAAAACCTGAAATATCCTACAAAGTATAAATCTATGAAAAGCCGCAGGCCGACTGTCTGGTTCAATGCCTGGAAGTATCAGAAAAGCGAACAGATATGGGCAGGGATGGCTTACTGCATTATTTCACAGATAACCGCAAGAATGAATCCGGTTGAAAGAGAAGAGTTTCTGCTGAAGCTCAGCCTCAAGAGGATCGATCCAGAAAAAGTTAGAATCAAAGTACAAAATTTTCTGTTCAATAAAACATTGAAAATATTTCTGTTTTACCTACCTTTAATACTTCTTACACCTTTCCTATCATTTGTTCCAAAAATGGCAGAAATATTCGGACCGAATATAGGAGTTAAAGGTACAGGTCTGGCTGTTTTAGCGAGTATAGCAAATTCCGTCGTATTGCATTTAAGAAACAGAGAGGAAAAATTCTCGGGAGATTTTCTTGACTACGTTAAGGAACCGAATTACGAAGACAGGATGGGTTACCTGCACCTTGTAGAATCGGATCTTAAAAAAGTTATCGATCTGATAACTACGGAAAATGAACCACTGGTGGTGTTCATCGACGATCTTGACAGATGCGAACCCCGTAATGTAGCTGATGTTATCGAAGCGCTCAATCTGTTTTTATCCGGAGATTATAAAAACTGCATTTTCGTACTCGGTATGGATCCGGTAATAGTCTCAACTGCCCTTGAGGTGGCAAATATCAAGGTGATAGAGCGGCTCGTTACATACACGACAATTAACAATTCCGAGCCCATGGGAATGAAATTCATGGAAAAATTTATTCAGCTGCCAATTACCATTCCTCCGCCTGATGAAACCGGAAGAGATAAATATTTGGACAGTCTCATAGGTAAAACACTGGAAGATGAACAACTAATCCGGGATAGAACAGAAGATGAGTCTCCGAACAAAGAGGAAGCTGAAAAAATGAAAAGGGTCGAAAGGGAAAAGAAGATTGCCGAAATAAGAATGAAGGATTATAACAAAGCGAGAGACTTCAACGAATTCAAAACAATCCGGGATAAGCGTTTTAAGGAAGCTGTCGATGAAGAGGAACGGGAAATCCACCAGGAGGCAATGCTTCAGGAATACAGCGAGAAGTTTGAAGATGATCCGATACTGGAAAAAAGGCTGAGGGATAATGCGGAATTTTTCAGTGACAATCCAAGACAAATGAAAAGATTCATCAATGAATTTCGTCTTCTGAGTTTAATTTCTCTTGCACAGAGCGCAGAAACAGATAACATTCCGGATGACGAAGCAATTGCTAAATTCGTAGTTCTGACAATGAAGTGGCCCCAGTGCACGGATCTTCTGAAGAAGAACACGGGATCCAAGAGATTGCTTGTTTATCTTGAAGAAGAAGCAGAAAAAGTAACAAAGTTGAAATCACAAAATACAAAACTTAAAAAGATTTCTTCAGTAATAGAAGCAGCCGGTTTCAAAAAAGGCTGCTGGGTGGATGATCCGCAGTTATTTGAGTTCCTTTCAAAGGATAAAAAACTCGGAGAGTTCAGCGATTCTATTTTCTGGTAATAAAAAAACCGCTGATCGTAATATACAACCAGCGGTTCAAAATCAACATCATCTATATATCATTCCTCTTTTTCATCGAGGTTCAGCTTCAGGTCATGGCAGTTGAAAAATTCCGAACACCTGCTCCCCATTATATTCATATAGAACTTAATCACAGGCTCGAATTCACCGTAAACCATACCCTCGCCGATATAACAGTACCTCG
The DNA here is from genome assembly GCA_028278455.1 of bacterium. Taxonomy (GTDB): domain Bacteria; phylum SM23-31; class SM23-31; order SM23-31; family SM23-31; genus JANQEH01. Next base: position 12,810 of record JANQEH010000091.1, on the reverse strand, counting down.
GGGCCGATCCCTTGAAAGTAAGAGCCGGATAATCCGACCTGTCTTCCTCGACCGGTATATAATCGAAGATCTCAATCCCTTCCGGGATAAGTGTGAAAATATCCTTGCACAATCCAGCCAATTGCCTGTTCAGGATCCTGTGTTCAAACTGGAATTCCGCGGAGAGGATCGCCCTCTTTTCTTTTACATATATCCCGAAACGTTCCTTGGCAATCTCTGCGGCATTCTCGAAATCATACAGCATGCTCGTTTCAAGGCAGAAGGGAATTTTATTTTCCATCTCGAAGAAAGTCCTTAGGCTGCCGAGAATAGTATCTCTTCTGATCGTTCCGGTTTTAAGATGAAAGAAAGGGCGTCTGAGGTTGCCTTTACCAAGAAGATATCCATGGACGAATCCTTTGATCAGTCTCAAGGGTCCAACCATTACTACTTCGGTAAACTCCTTTCCCATCAACTATCTCCTTTTGTTAAAGAGCCGTATCTCTAGTCCGTTGTTGCAACTCCTGCAGTAATGACAGAATCGCCTAAATTATACAAATTTTTAGGAAAAAGCAAGACAAAATACCGGATCAGGCGTTCAGTTTTTCCTCCTTATCAAGGTCGATTATCCTGCAGTCAAGTTCGGAATTTTCCTCCCGGGCATTGACAAACAGCCCTCTAATATGGTCATCCATGGTCAGATAAATAATCTGCCAGCCTTCTTTTGAAGCTTCTGCCAGCCGGCCGACAAGTATCTCTCTTTTTTTCCAGTCACAGTGCTGGAATGCATCGTCAAGTATCAGAAAAAGAGGCTCATTATCCGCGATCTTTGAACCAAACCCGAGCCTTAATGCCAGCATGACCTGCTCCCGGGCGCCTGTACTGAGATCTTTGATATCAAACTCTTCATGATCGTCTGATATTATAAGGTCATTTCCTTCAAGCCTCAGGTTGTTATACCTACCTGTCAGGTTTTTCAGATTATCCAGCACCGCTGTAGAACTTAATCCGTCGTGGATCTTCTCATCTTCCTCTTCCCTCAGCTTTTCGATCACACCATGCACTGTAATTCCGGCAATGATCCCCGCAGTAGTATCGTTCAGCTCATATGCGGTTTGAATCCTTTTTTTGTGCAGATTGTCAATAAGCTTTTCGAGGTCCGTATCGCGATCATCCCCTGTTTCAAATCCGATCCTGTCCTTCAGGCTGCCTAAATGCTGTTCCTGGTCGCTGATCTCATGGAAAATATGATCTGCACCCTCTTTCAGCCTGTCATATTCTTCCTGGCTGAATTTTTTCCCCGGATCCATGGAAAGATGATCCGATTCATGAACTTTCAACCCGGAAAGTGTTACCCTGTATTCATTGATCATCCCGGTTATATCTTTTTGATCCTTTCTCAGGCTATTCAGGCTAAAATTCCATTCAGACTCACTCTTTTCTTCACCGCAAAGAGAAAGGAAAAGCTGAGTTATCGATGATCTCAGATCTCGCAGTTTGATTTTGTGTTTTTCCAGCTCATCCATTATACCTGCAGATTTGTTGAGGATGCTTTCCTGCTCTTTCAAAGCTGAATCAAGAACAGCAATATCGGATAATTCTGAACCTGTTCTTTTAAGAAACTCCTTCCTGATACTTTCCAGCTCTTCACTCCGGCTTTTATCTTTTAGTGATCCAAGAAGCCTCTTTATAAAATATCCGGAGACTGCAGCCATAACAGTAAATGAAACTGCCCCTGCAATCTTTTGATCAAGTATAAATAGAACTACGGAAATTATTGCTGCTGCTGCTCCCGCAAGAATGATCCTTAGATCGGGGCTTTCCGCGATTTCGGACGTCGCTTCATAAACTGCCCTGGCTTCATTCAACCAGTTATAATCTTTGCTTTCTTCACGGAGGTCATTATATGTGCTCTCCATATCCTCAATATTGCTTTTCAGGCTTCCATACTCTGAAATTTCACGAAACAGCTGGTCCAGGCTCTGGTCCGGCAGCTTGTTCAGTTCTTCTTTAAGATCGCTTATCTTACGGCTTACGAGATAAGCCTCGTATCTCCTTGCGTTTTTCATTACTTCAAGTCGATCATCGAGCGATCTTTTATCGATCTTCAGAGCTGCTAGCTTTCCTGCCGGGTAATTGTCCTCGATCTCTGCAAAAAGGCTGTCTAAATCAGCCAGTTTATCTTTTAATTCTTCGAGCCTCTCACCGTCACCTTTTCTCGCAATAATGATCCTTCCTTCTTCGATCTCTGCATTTTTTGTTGTCCGGGAAATATTTTTGTCATCGTCAATTTTATCCAGTAATTTCTTGCCTGACAGAATATTCTTTATGAATGGCTTGCTTATACCTGCATCACCCTCTTCAATTCCAGCAGATCCTCCACGGACGACAAGGAGCCTGGCAAGTGAAGGCGGAAGACCGGAATCCTTCTCCTCCCAGCAATCTTCGAGTTTAGGTTTTTTTGCGGGTGTTAGCTCGGTAATCCCATCTGCAAGTCCCGATAGCGTAATCTTTCCCTTTCCACTTTTTCGGATATATCCCCAGTCTTTCGGTTTTCTGAAAAGCGATCTGATAAGAAATTCAGCCAGGAAAGTCTTCCCCTGTTCATTTCTGCTGTATATCAGGTTGAACCTGCCGAATTCAGCTGAAAAGCTCTTAAGCGGGCCAAGGTCTCTGACATTTATTTTCTCTATACTTATTCCCATTACTGTTTTCCGAATATCAGGTATAGGGCCTGCTCCATTATATCTTCCCGGCTGACTGTGATGCCTGCAGGATCCATATTCCCGATCTCTTCCTCTACTTTCTCGACTATCCTGATCAATTCCACATCGCTGTGTACATTGACTTCGCTGAGGTCAGGCCCCTCATCTTTATAAAAACCGAAATCTTTCAGTTCACTCCTGATAACTTCATCCAGTCGCCTTTTATCAGAAGTATATCCCCTGATCTTTATCCTCAGGAATATTCTGCCGTAGTCTTCCTCGCCGATCTCCCACCTGGTTTTCATCTCACTGATCTTTTTGACTATGTAATCAAATTCGTTAGTAACCGGAAGGGCGATTATTGTCTCGTTGAAGAAGATCCTATCCGTCTCAACAGGTTTTGAAGAGATATCCAGCGAATTTGTATCCAGGATTATGAAGCTCCTCCGGCCGGTTTCAGTTATATCAAGCCCGCAGGGAGAACCGGGATAGTGGACCCTGCCCAGATCCATTTTTTTATGTATATGCCCGAGAATGATCACAGCCGGATCGTTTTGACGGATGTCCATCCGGCTGAGCGGCATATAAACACCGGGCTCATATGGATTTGGAGTGCTTAATCCGGAAAGGTAGTCTCCGTGGCTGACCAGGATCCATCTGTCAGGCAGGCTGCTTTTATATTCTGCAAGAAACTCTCCCATAGTATACCCGGACTTATAAGGCAGTATAAGGAGCGGTAATGACTCGTCTCCCGGTTTAAATATCTCAGGTTTATTTAATATCCTGAGGTTTCCCGAAGTGAAAAACTTCTGATCCAATCCGGGATCATGGTTACCGGGTAAAACATATATCTTTAGATCCCTGTATTCCGGCTGCCTGCATAAATCGTCGAATTCAGAGTAATTCTGCATCTCCAGGTCGAATAGATCACCGGCAATTATAAGAGTGCTAATCTCTTCATCCAGCATTTGATTCAAGATATTTGCCAGTGCATTATATCTTTCCGTGTGCTCTTCTCTGGTTCTAAGGTGAACATCTGCTGTAAAAGCGATCTTCATCTGCCCTCACCTTTCTCTGCTATCCCGCTGCAGATCTTTTCGATCGCCATTATCAGAACCGAATAGAGATCGGATGTCTTCCTGTAATCTGTCGAGGCGAGCTGTGCAACCCTGCCGTCCTCCGAGAACTCCCATGCCCTCTCCCATTTATCCCGCCGTTCCTTGTCAAATACAGCAATCGTCGTTCCGCCGTTTCTCTGGACAAGAGAAAAACACGGTATATCTGTGTAGCCGTCACCGATGAATATCATCCTGTTGAACGGAATATAATAATTTGCCGGATCGATCCTCCGGTTGACTTCGAAAGGTTTACCCCGGAATTCTTCACCGATTATTCCCTTGGAGATCTGGAAAAGATAACGGGTTTTGTCCGTGAAACTGATCACGTTTCTCGGAAAATGGATCTCCTCATTTTCGCCGTTATAGCTCATTCCGCTTGACCAGATCTCAGTGAAATTTCCGCTGATGGAAGTATTGCAAAGGATGTCACTGATACCCGAGCTGATCACGAAATACTCTATCACGATTTCCTTATTCGTTCTTTGGGATATTTCCGAGATCTCGCTGTCAAGATTCCCGAATAAACCGGGAACACCCTTATAGAATTTTATCTTCCTGCCCCAATCGATGAACTTTCCTCTGGTGAACCGTTCACCAGGCGGTAGAGATTTCGACAGCTCTATAAGCCTGAACATGTATGCTGTAGCCGGATCCCAGCCTTCATCCAATAAGGGATCGACCGTATCCTTCCAGAAGGTATGGGGATCGTGCCCCATGAAATTAAGGAATCCGGTAGTCGAATCCGGGGCCAGGGTATCATCAAAATCGAATATCAGCGCTATTTTTTCAAGCATACTTTTCTTAGTAAATAATTAAGTGTTTGATATAGTATTCCAATAAGCATTGAATCTGTAATTCAGCAATGAGATTTCTCGGCTTGCCCCTTGCTGCATTGCAGTACCGGGGCATCGCTCGAAATGACAGATTTATAAGCCGGTTTCTCTGTCTGTTGGTGTTTCACCAACAGACCAATACATCTACGCCGTCGGTGAAAACACCGACAACGAGCATTTTTAATATAAACCAGTAATTGCCAAATCTGTATTTCTGTGTTGAGATTTCTCCGCCTCGTCCCGAAGCCTCGGGACTACGGTCGAAATGACATGTGCACTTTTTTTGTTTTATGTAATCCCAAGAAAGCGGGAATCCATTCTTTGTCATTTCGAGTGATGCCCCGGCTGGGCAAGCCGTGAAAACTCAACACAGAAAATAGTGAGTAATATCCTAATACCCCAACAATATAAATAAAATTTAAAATAATTTCTCAGATTTTTATTTAAATAAAACAAATTTAGTTTATATTGGAATTCAAGAATACAAAGTTTCAATAAACCGGGCTCTATTATGCAGCTGAAAGATAAAATAGCATTCATAACGGGTGGTTCGCGTGGGATCGGCAGAGCAATATCTCTTGCCGTTGCGCTTGAAGGTGCAACCGTGATCATAAACTACCTCAGAAAGAAGTCTGCAGCAGAAGAATTCGAGGAAGAGCTGAAAGCGAACGGCTGCTCCTACAAATTCATAAAGGGCAACATCGAGGATGAAGCGGAGATTGACAGGATCTGCGCAGAGATATCCGACGAATTCGGAAGGATCGATATCTTCGTCAGCAATGCCGTCTTCGGTGTAGTCAAACCTGTTTCAGAGATCAAACGGAAATTCTGGGAAAAAACAGTTAACACAAACGTCTCTTCTGTGCTTACCATAACGCAGAAAATGACATCTATGCCGGATTTCAACGGCGGATCCATCATAGCGCTGACTAGCCTGGGGGGCAGGCGCGTCATTAAAGACTACAGCATCATTGGAAGCTCCAAGGCCGCTCTGGAATCGATGGTTCGTTATATAGCCGCAGAATTCGGACCAGCCGGGATAAGGGCAAACGCTATTTCACCCGGTGTCGTTGACACAGAAGCGCTCGATTTCTTCCCCGATAAGGATGATATGATCAAAACAACGCTCGATCGAACTCCTCTCGGGAAGCTAACCACACCCGAGGATGTCGCCGATCTTGCGGTTTTCCTGTGCAGTGACAAATCGAAAATGATTACGGGTGAAGTAATAAATATAGACGGTGGATATTCCAATTCGGGTTAGAATGTACCCTGAACAATCCCCTCAGGAATCAATAGCTCCCCGCACCTAAGAAAATTTCTATGAAGTGAGGCTGTAGATCCTTGCAGGTTCCTTCTTACGGATATTTCTGAGTTTTCCGTATGTCTTTCTTTTATCGGATTCGACAGAAATAGTGCTCTTACAGTCTAGACAATTATAAAGAGTAAGCTCTGTTTCAAAACCGTCTATTTTCTGGATCCCGAGATACACCAGGTTCTTATGCTTGCAGTTTCTTCGTTCGCTCATAATAAACTCCTTTATTTTGTCACGAAAAATGCAAAGGATATGCCATTGAGCGAAAAACAGCCATATATACAATAATATCAATCACATACGTTATTGTACTCTCTGAAATAATAAACAGGAGATGGGAAGTTTTTTCCGTCATATGGGGTAATTATTATCTTTTGATAGTCTTCGACAGGTGACCTCCAAACTGTGTATCATTCGAATTGATAGTGATTTTTGAACCTTGCTGTACCACAGAGGCAAAGATTATACTTTAAATAGTTTTGTAAATCTATCTCGTAATAATCAACTTTCTTTCGGCCCAAAAATACAGCTTTCTTATCCTGACATACTTACCTGTCATCCAGAAATAATTCAATAATCCAAAAAAATAAAAATATTTCTTGATTTGTCTATAAGCTATATATATAATAGAATCAGATGCTGAGTGTTGGTGTATTCACCAACGCTCAAAGAAAAAACTAATTTATATATTGAACTTATCTGGACGAAGGATTATTGGTAAGCCGGGATTACAGTTCAAGGAATCCTCTTAGCATAATCGCCACTAGCAGAAAGAGTTAAAGCAGATTTTGTAATAGACAATGAAACATCTGAATCCAAGTATCCTTATTGATATATCATTAAGCAAACAGAATTATTATAATATGAGTTGTCTAATCAACGAAAAAAGTGTTTCTGCATTCTTAATACTACTCTGGTTTTCTTCCGGCTATGCACAAACAGAATTGAATCCGGGTGATATCATTCGTCTTACTATACCTGCAGCTGTTTACGAAAATGATACTACAAATAAATTTGCTGAAAATAAGTACATTGACAGAGTTCCTTTTTTTGAATTTAACGGGATTTTTCAATATAGTAGCGAACGGGAAATAAGCCTTCTCATTGTAAACGAAAGCCTCGGATTTAGTTTAGATTCAATAACCAGGCTCGAAAAATATCTCGGAAGAAAAAGAAATTTCAAAAAAGGTGCCGCCCACGGTTTGGTAATTGGTAGTTTTATAGGTACTTTAATGCTATATGAAGCTGGTAGTAATAATCATATGATCTCAATTCTTGCTGGCTGTATTCTCTTTGGCATACCTTCTTCCTTTGTTGGCGGTATAATCGGCTCAGCAATAAAAACCGAGAAGTGGGAGGAGGTCCCGCTGGACAGGTTTAAAGGAGGATTCAAACCGCCGGGCAGGTATTACCCGATCATGCGGTTTCAGTTCCCGTTGAGGAAGTGAATTCAAAAACATAGAGTCTATTTTGGCACCTGCAAACTTGTTTGTGGGTGTATCGATATAACATTCTGTGCTGGAGCAGGTTTCAAACCTGCTCCAGCTTTTTTGGACAAAATAGAACTCTATTTTGAATTATGTATAAACAATACTGAATACAGATTACTATTGTACAACCCCCTTAATCCCCCTTTTCTAAGGGGGAATTCTTATAATCAATAGTCTAATATTAAAGTAACTCTTTTATTAGCCCCGTTGGTAAAATAATGAAGCGGCTGTATTATCTACTATATTTGGGACAGTAAAAACTAATGACTGCGGTTTTTGATCATGTCGGAGAGGTGAAGAAGGTATTCTTTTTCGATGACGCCTGAATACTGATCTAGCCGGCCGTTCGCCCTATCTATCAGTTTTGATACTTCATTATATGTATCATCGATGACCCCGAAGTCCCCGAAAAGCTTCCTTGTCAGCTCCATTTTCTCTGAGGTGGGTTTGCTGTTGAGAGAATTCCGGTGGAGCTTTTCCCTTGTCTTCTTATCCGCCCTTTCGTTGAACATAATAATCGGATATGTTTTCTTTCCCTGTGCAAGATCGCTCCCGATATCCTTCCCTATTATCTCCTCTTCGCTGATGATATCCAGCAGGTCATCCTGGATCTGGAAAGCAAGCCCGAGATCCATCGCAAAGCCGGTTACAGCTGATCTTACCTCCTGTTCTGCCCTGCCGAGGAGGCATCCGATCTCCGCGGAAACCGAGATAAGAACCGCCGTCTTCCGCCGGATCATGTCATAATATTCTTCGAGTGTCGTTTCCTCTTTTCCCTCCAGGTCCTTATCGAGCGACTGTCCTTCGCACACGGTGATGATAGCCTCTGAAAATATGCTTACCAGCTCCTGCAGGTGAGGCGTTTCGCTCCTCAGGAGAAACCTGTAAGCAAGCGCGATAAGCCCGTCTCCGGCGAGTATCGCTATATTCTCGTTCCACTTCTTGTGTACGGTCTCTCTTCCGCGGCGTAGGTCGTCTTCATCCATGATATCATCATGTACAAGCGTAAAATTATGCAGTATCTCTATCGCAAGGGCTGCGCTGAATGCATCATCACTGGCACCGCCGACAGCTTCGCACGACCATATCGCCATGATCGGGCGGAATCGTTTTCCCCGGGCTGAAAGAACATATTTCATCGGATCGTAGAGGTTCGGCGGGAAATTATCCGCTATTCCTTTCCGCAGATCATTGTTGATCTTCACTACAAGCTCGGAATAATACTCTTTCGGCGGTTTTTTCAATATATAATCCGTTCAATATTTCCAAAATTCTTTTTTCAGGGTAATTCTACCGTATATCCAGATTGATATCAGGTTAAATTGAATAAATATCTGTATAATCAAAAAACACCACCGGTAGCCGCAGGCTGAAGCCTGCGGCTACCGGAAAAATAATCCAATTTTTCAGCCGATTTCTTTCAACTTAGCAGTAAAATGTCTTAATGACGGGGCCTCATATACAAGCTCTAATCCCTTGATGCTGTCCCGGTTCTTATATATGTTGATTAAAGTTTCCGCAACATAATCCATATGCCGGACAGTGTATACACGCCGTGGAATAGCAAGCCTCACCATCTCCAGCTCCGGATAAGTTACATCTCCAGTATCCGGATCCTTCGAGGCGAACATCAAGCTCCCGATTTCAACCGCCCTTATCCCGCCTTCCTTGTAAAGCGCTACTGTAAGGGCAACTCCCGGAAACTGAGACTGTGGAATATCCGGCATGAATTCCTTTGCATTAACGTAAACTGCATGTCCGCCTACAGGTACAAGGATCGGAACTCCCCCTTCCTGGAGTTTTTCCCCAAGGTACTTTACCTGGCTTATTCTGAAATTCAGATAATTCTCGTTTAGCACTTCTTCCAATCCCCTGGCAACCGCCTCGAGATCCCTGCCTGCCATGCCACCGTAAGTAGGGAATCCCTCGATCATTATCAGCAGGTTCGTGATCCTCTGCGCCAGCTCATCATCCTCGATGCAGAGGAATCCGCCGATATTCACGAGTGCATCCTTCTTGGCGCTCATAGTGCAGCCGTTCCCATACGAAAACAGCTCCCGTGCGATCTCGAGAATAGACTTGTTTTCATATCCCTTCTCACGCCGCTTGATGAAAAAACAGTTTTCCGCGAACCGGCATGCGTCAAATATCAAGGGGATGCCATATTTCTTGCATACGTCGCTCGCCTGCCGGATGTTTTCCATCGATACCGGCTGGCCGCCGCCGGAGTTATTTGTTATCGTTATCAATACGAGCGGAATCCTCGCAACGCCGACTTCGTTAATGAGGTTTTCCAGTTTATTTATGTCGATATTTCCCTTGAATGGATGCTCTTTATGCGGATCGAGCCCCTCGTCTATGACGAGGTCGACCGCTTTTGCATTATTATGTTCGATATTACCGCGCGTTGTATCGAAATGAATATTGTTCGGTACGATCGAATCCGGCTTAAGAACACTCGAGAAAAGCAGGTTCTCCGCAACACGTCCCTGGTGAGTAGGGATGATGTGCTTATAGCCGAAGATCGACCGTATGGTCTCTTCGAATTTAAAATAACTCTTGCTGCCGGCATATGATTCGTCTCCGAGCATTATACCCGACCATTGATAATCGCTCATCGCGGAAGTACCGCTGTCGGTCAGCAGGTCAATATAGATCTTATCAGAAGGCACACTGAATATGTTGAAATGTGCATCCTCAATGATCTTCTGTCTTTCTTCTTTAGTTGTAATGCTTATGGGTTCAATAACTTTGATCTTGAAGGGCTCTGCCGGAAAATCCATTTTGCTCCCCCGGTTAGGAATTATTTCTTCTTTTAATATCTTTCAGCTGCAGCTGTAGGTATGTGTTCCCCTGCCATGTGTTTTCCTCTATCACAAATGCCATATCGAGGCAATCCCTCTCCTCTTCGATAGTGTCTATAAGATGCCCGAGGTTGAATCCTATAACGGGCAGTACAGCCCCGTTCTGTCTTATCGAGAATTTAATGTGGTTTTTCCCGACGATCGTAGGCCTGCCGGTAACCTGGATCCCTTCTGCTACAAATACCGGCCTTGAATTCTGCGGGCCGAATGGAGCGAAATGCTTTAGAATATTGAAGAACCTGTCATTGATCAGGTCAAGTTCTATTTTCCCGTCTATATTCAGCTTGGGCACAAGGTCCAGAGCAGTCAGAGACTCCCTGACCGCATTCTTGAAAGCCTCTTTGAATACCGGGATATTTGATTCCTTTATTGTTAGTCCTGCGGCGTATTTATGACCACCGTATTCCTCGAGATAATTTCCGCATTTCTGCAGTGCCTCGAACACATCGAAATCCGGAATGCTTCTTATCGAACCCTTACCGATCCCATCCTCAATTGCAATCAGGACTGCAGGCCTGTAAAATTGGTCGACGATCTTTGAGGCCACGATTCCTATCACTCCCGGATGCCATCCTTCACCATGAAGAACCAGAGGTTCCGGTGACAACCTGTTATACTCTGCTTCGGCTTTCTCAACGGCTTCAATAAATGCCGTTTCTTCAATGTTCTTTCTCTGCCTGTTCTCGGATTCAAGAACCCCGGCGATCTTGATCGCTTCTTCCATCTTCGAAGTCGTAAAAAGCCTGACAGCCCTCTCTGCACTGCCAAGTCTGCCGACTGCATTAATCCTGGGAGCTATACCAAATAGTATCTGTCCCGTTCCGATAAAGCAGTTATTCAGAGAAGCTACATCCAACAGAGCATTCAAACCTAAATTGTGCCGGCCGTTTATCCTTTCTATACCTTCCTTTACAAGGATCCTGTTTTCATCCACCAGAGGAACTATATCAGCGGCGCTGCCAATCGCAACCAGATCAGTATAGGGAAGCAGCTGTGAATTATCCCAACCGATCGAATTGTTGAGGGCGTGGACAAGTTTAAAAGCAACTCCAACACCGGATAATCCCTTAAAAGGATATCCGCATTCCGGAACCATGGGATTCAGGATAGCATAAGCGGGTGGTAGTTCTTTTCCCATCTGGTGATGGTCTGTAACTATAACATCTATTCCATCCTCATTTGCCAGACCAATCTCTTCAACAGCTGTGATCCCGCAGTCTACAGTAATAATCAGAGTCGCCCCGACTTCACGCGCTTCCTTTACACCTCTGGAAGAAAATCCGTAACCGTCCTTGATCCTGTCCGGGATAAAATAATGTACCTTCTGGGTAAGTTTTCTGATATACAGATACAGCAGCGAACATGAAGTAATACCGTCTACATCATAATCTCCGTAGATAAGAATCGCTTCCTGGTTGGTCAGTGCTTCCTGAATCCTGTCAACCGCCTTCTTCATATCCCGCATAAGGAACGGATCATAAAGTCTGTCCATCTTAGGTCTGAAGAACCTGACAGCATCTTCACGCGTCTCAATGCCCCTGTTATGGAGGATCTTGGCAATGACAACAGGTACCTCGAGCTCCTCAGCAAGATCGCTGACATCAGAATCGGGAATATTATTGTCAAAAACCCATTTTTTCTGCATTATTTATAACCTGCACAGATATATTATCCGGACATAATAAACGGCTTGCCTGGAGGATTTCAATAAGTTAGTTTGGAGGAAAGGTGCTAAAATGTATTTAAATAAATCGTGATTTGCAAGAATAATATCAACGAATATTAATTAAGACTATTTTTTGTCCGCATATTTTTTAAATCGGCATAAAGAAGTTGATTTTTCAGGCATATAACACTATTTTGGATTAGTTGAATTTTATTATTTGATCAAGAACAGGAGGCAATCAAATGATAACTGAAGAACAGGTCATGGATGCTTTAAATAGATGCTTCGATCCTGAACTGCCGATGATCACAATCGTTGAATTGGGTCTGATCTACGGCGTTACCATAAATGATAATAATGTCGATATCAAGATGACTCTGACCGCAAGAGGCTGCGGTATGGCACAGTATATTGCTGCAGATGCGAAATCCAAAGTTGAGGAGATCGAGGGGGTAGGGGATGTCAGCCTTGAAATAGTCTGGGATCCGCCATGGACCCCGGAAAGGATCTCCGAATCCGCAAAGAAAAAACTGGGTTATCAGTAAAAGTCATTATATCTATTATTTCTGATTTAACTGTTTCCTGCATTAGAACCTCTGTCATTTCGAACGCAGTCGATATATCTCTGTACAGATTCTTAGCCTATTTCAATAATAGTCTACAAGTAATCCGTTAATCTTATAGCCGGATATCGTTCGGTTTGGAAACCTTTTCTCTTTACAAATGGTTGTTAAATAAAACTTGGGGCTTGACAACATAACATTAAGTGATTATTTTATAAGTCAATGTCCCGTAATAAGTTATCGAAATATTACAGGCGAAAGATTATTTCCTGTTTCG
>JANQEH010000077.1 GCA_028278455.1 bacterium | reverse complement strand
CGATACAGCAGATGCAGGTGTATATAACGTTACATTCTACGCTTCAGACAGCGCAGCAGCAGACTCCGAAATAGTCCAGATCACGGTGAATGATTTCGTGAATACCGCCCCGGTATTGGAAGAGATTTCATATCAAAATAATGTCGATCAGGGAGATATCTTTGCGATTACTCTGAGAGCAACTGACGCCGACGGGGATAATATCACATACAGCGTTTCGGGTAATCCGCCTCAATCGGGGATCATAAACGACAGCCTCTTCTACTGGTATCCGAAGAAAGACAAGAGCTACAACACTCAGTACAGCACGACATTCACGGCATCCGACGGTGATGATACCCACTCGAGACAAGTATTCCTTAACCTGAACCAATCAATGTCCGACTCAGCCGTGACATTCCAGAAGAACGACCTGACCGGTTTTATAGGAATGGAATATGGGCAAGTTTGGAATAGTCCATATTATTCAATTTCACCGGATAGCGTTTTATTTGACGCAGACACATTTAACTGGGGTGGATATGAGAATGCATTCGGTGCTATAAAATTCTGGGATCTAAATATTCCTGAGAATGCAGCTATTGATTCAGCATATTTAGTATTAACATTGTATCCTGAAGAGGAAACATTTCCCGGATATTCACTCTCTAATCCTGCATACATAAGCAAGGCATTAAAAAACATTGACATTAGTGATTTCACTTGGAATGACTATGATAAATCACTATCTCTTCAATGGACAACACCTGGAGCTCAAAGCTTAGGTAATGATTACAGCCTTGATGAGGCAGATACCACATCAATTACAGATGATGATAGCACGACTATATTTGATGTAACAAAGTTAGTTAAAGCTTCGTGGGGAAGTGATTCATCATTTGTTAATTACGGATGGCTTATAAAGGGAGTAAACCAAATTACTAGAGAAAGTAGTTATAAATACAAAGGTTATAGCAAAAACTTCGAATCCCCGAAGCTGAGGGTGTATTATTCTTATACCGAGCCTGATAAGATCGTCGTTGCCAAAGACGGAAACGATGCGACAGGCGACGGATCGGAGGCGAATCCGTACCTGACGATCGGCAAGGCTTACGCGATGGCCAGTGAGGGCGACAGCATTTTGGTAAAAGAGGGTTATTATAGTGAAAATCTAACCATTTCAAAGAATGAAATTACAATTTCAGGTCAAAAACACGATACAGTTACAGTCAGATCTAAGTTGAAAATAGAGGGGGACAACAATATCATCGAAAATTTATTATTTAAAAAGAATAATTGCAGAATTGAAATTACTGGTAATTCTAACATAATAAAAGACAACTTTTTTTTAAATGCTGAATACGATATTAGCTTATTAATAAGAGACGTTGCTGATTCTACAATTATTGATGGAAATATTTTTTTAAATGCTTCTTATTCTAGTAGATATACTGTTATAAAGAATTATTCTTCTAAAAATACGGTTATATCTCATAACACGTTTTATAGTGATAATAATAAACCTACTACAACTGCTATATATAATAAAGGTTTGATAATTGTAAAAGATAATATATTTCAGAACTTCAAGTACGCTATCAGAGAATTAGAGCCCACAATTATTGCTAACAATGTTTTTCATAATAATGAAACCAATTTTGAAGGTTTTGAATCTCCATCTGGGAACGGAAATCTATTCTTGGATCCCAAGTTCGCCGGTAAATTCCATCTGTTGTCTACTTCACCAGCTATCGGGGCTGCGTCTGATGGAGGTGATATTGGTGCTGTTGATTATGATCCGACAAATCCTGTAGAATTTACTTTCAATAAATACATCTTGAATTACAGGGGTTTTCTAGAAATTACACAAGAAAATAATGAATTATATCGTGGCTATGAAATTGGAAAAACTGTTAATCAGACATTTTTCATGAAAAACACATCTACGTCTTCCTTGCAGTTATCAAGTATTGTTTTAACAAATGATAATGAATTTGGAGTAGTTTCACCAGAAACTTATCCTCAGACTTTGTCTCCGGGTGATAGTATATTAGTAAAAGTAAGGTTTACACCTTCTGAAAGAAGACTTTTTTATGCACCTTTTAAAACCGATATAATACTTACCACGGATAATCAAAACCTTAATCCTGTTGTACTATACGCATTTGGTTTAGGAAGGATTGTATATGATCCTGAAATATTTCCTGATTCTTTAAAAACTGGGACTGTAAACACAGCTTATTTTGATACTTTGAATGTAACTAATCACAATAATTATTATGCATTGTTCTTTGCTAAAGAAGAGGGCCCCAATTGGCTTACTGTAACCACAAAAGACACTTTATGTGAGCTTTCAGGTACCCCGTTATTTGGTGACGAAGGTACTGATATCCCCGTTGTAATCTCAGTAAGAGATTCATCTGGTTCCCATAACGACACACTATATACAACCATCAATGTCCTTGCGGATACGAATTTTGCTAGGAAGATCGTAGTTGCCAAGGACGGAAGCGATGCGACAGGCGACGGATCGGAGGCGAACCCGTATCTTACGATAGGTAAGGCGATCGATATGGCATCTTTCAACGGCGACACGATCCTCGTCAAACCCGGGTACTACGAAGAAGACCTGACCATCGACAAGAACAACCTCGTGATCAGAGGCGTCACATCTGATTCTGTACGGCTGATCACTAAGGCTGAAATAACCGGAACAGGTGTGACTTTTGAAGGATTCACGGTCATGCACAGAAGGTTTTCTTTAGTAGAATGGCCAGAAAATCATTTCGTTGTTTCAGGAAGCGGATCAACCGTACTAAACAATGTTTTTTTTAGTATACTGGGAAAATCAAATATACGGCAAAATGCTTCCGGTATAATTAAGAATAATGTTTTCATAAATCCGCAGCAGAGTGTATACAGTAATTATGCTATTGATGTATACTCCGATGATGTTTCCATCCTGAACAACTCGTTTATATCTGAAAAGTATGCTGGTTTAAACTTGTATACAATCGGGATCGATTTTAACAGCGTATCAAACTGTATTGTACAAAACAATATATTGAGAGACTATTGGAGAGCGTTGAATGCATATTCCAGCACAGTATCCGTTTCATATAACAATCTCTTTAACAACACAATTAATTACGAAAATATTACACCGGGAGCAGGCGAGATATATACCGATCCGGAACTGGTCGGAAAATTCTATCTCGATCCGTCATCATCAGCGATAGGAGCCGGAGCCGGAGGTGTGGACATAGGCGCATTCTCCTACAGCATCACTACAAATCCGGGATACAGTATTACAAAGCATTTTCTGACTTTCAAAGGTGAAATCAAAACCTATGGAATGGATTTCTTAGGAACAACAGTAGGTGAACCAGAAACTCAGAGTTTGTTTATTGAAAACATATCAACTTCTCCCCTTAGTTTAACGGAGATCAATGTAGAAAACTCTGATGTTTTTGAAGTTATCTCACCTGTCAATTTCCCGCATATTATAAATCCAGACGGAAGTGTCGAAGTTAGAGTCAGATTTTCACCCGATGAAACAAGACAAAATGAATACGATTTCTACAGCGCTATCGTTCACGTAACTACTAATGATCCGAATCAACCGGTCTTCGACATTTATCTGGTCGGAAATTCGAATCACTATAAACCGATATTTCTTGAACAGGACATCTCAGATGCCTTAGAGGATTCGGTCTATTCAGATACTGTATTCATCGAACCGTCCGACACCACGAACACACCCGATTTTGAGATTTTAACCGGCCCCGAATGGCTGACAATCTCACGCATTGACAGCGCTTCCGCCCTGCTATCAGGAACTCCTGATAATGACGATGTTGCAGACAGTATACTGGTCGTCCTGAGAGTGTCTGAATCAGTTACAGGTAAAGCGGACACTATGACCGCCTACCTCAACGTCATCAATACCAATGATGCACCGGTGATAACGACTGCATTCGCCGATACGGCATTCACTTACGTTCCGTATGTAGACAGTGTTCAGGTAACTGATGTAGATGTCGGGGATACGACTTTCACCTTCACCCTGATCGATGCCCCGGCGTGGCTGTCGATTAATGATGACGGAGTCAAGTCCGGAACACCGAATGAGACCGGAGTTTTCGATTTCGATATCAGGGCAACTGACTCAGGCGGATTGTACGACGAAGAGCACGTATATCTTGTAGTGCTGTCGAACAGGCCTATCATCCACGATACGGATATTCTCGATGCTGTTGAAGATGTCGCATATCTGGATACGATCCAGGTGTCATACGATTATTCCGATACTCTTATCTACGAGATAGCAACAGGCCCAGAATGGCTCGAACTTTCGGGTAATACAGATTTCGGACTGCTGACAGGAACACCGGAAAATGATGACGTCGGGGACAGCATCCAGGTAGTGATAGTTGTTAAGGACCTCGAGAATCTTTCCGATACTCTCGAAACGTATTTCAATGTCGCCAATGTGAACGATGCACCGGTAATTACGACAGTTTCGTTCGATACGGCGAGTGAGATGGTCGCCTTCTCCCAGGCAATTGCTGTCGAAGAAGTGGATGCCCGTGATACTCTTGTGTTCAGACTGACAGGCGGGCCTTCATGGCTGAGCTTCGACAGTACAACCGGAATCATAAGCGGTACTCCTGCTTTCGGAGATGACGATACTACAATGATGACCTTAACGGTCACCGATCTTTCAGGTGCAGCCGATACATTAGCCGGATATTTCCTCACTGTACCTTTCATTTCACATTATGAATACAGGAAGAATACGGAGGACTCATACAGCATCGTAGTAGACACTGTGGAATATGCTGATCTTGAGCTCGGTGACGAGATCGCTGTATATGACGGCAGTCTTGTTGTCGGCGCCGCGGTTTACAGAGGTACATTCCCGATGGGACTCACAGCATGGGAAGACGATCCGCAGACTCAGGATAAGGACGGCTATAAAGACGGAAACGATATGACTCTTGTACTGTATGACGCCAGCAAGCAGGTCGAGAGCAGCACTACACCAGCATATCTTGTCGGTGACGGAGAATTCGGAACGGGATCTTACACACAGCTCACCGTTACGGTTGCAGTGCATACGGTGCAGCCTATTCTGCTCAAACAGGGCTGGAATCTCTTCTCGAGTTATATCACTCCAGATGATTCCGACTTCGAAACGATAATGGAAGATATTGCTGAAAATGCCGAGATCTTCAAAAACGACAAGGGGAAATTTTACATTCCCGGTGTCATAGACAAAATCAATGATTGGGATGTTGAAGAGGCATACATGGTATATATGACGGCACCGGATACACTCAATATCAGCGGTCTGATAATCCCGCTGTCAACACCAATTTGTTTGAAGAAAAAATGGAATTACGTTCCCAATTATTATACTGCCTCAACCCCGGTTTCAACGGCGCTTGCCTCACTCGGCACAGATCTGGAGATCGTGAAGAATGATGAAGGTGATTTCTATATACCGGATGTCATTGACGGAATAGTCAACCTTCTGCCCGGCGAGGGATATAAGATGTACCTCGCTTCAAACACAAGTCTGGTATATGGAGCTTCGGGTCACCTGTTAGCAAAACAATCGCCCGTTCCGTCCCTTTCGAGAGCGGTTTCCAGCGGCGAATTCATTCTTAGCGATGCTGCTGTCCGTGATGGCGAACCCGGAGAACCCGGGGATCCAGGCGGTATTTCGGATGGTGCTAAAAAAACTGCCGTCAGCTACGTTGTAACCGATACATTTTATAATCCGCCGACGAATACCGACGACTCTTACAGCATTGTGATCAGTGATGCACAGATCAATGGGAAGACGATCCAGACCGGTGATGAGATAGCGGTATTTGATGTCAATACTGAAGGTGACACAATAATTGTCGGAAGCATGGTATTTGACGGGGAATTTCCAGCTGATCTGGCTGCATGGATTGACGACAGCCAGACTGACGGCATCGACGGATATACTGCCGGAAATACTATGATGTTCAGGATTTATGACAGAAGCGCGGATATCGAGTACTTCGCAAGTCCTACATACAGCACCGGTGACGGAACATTCGGAAACGGTTTTTATTCAAATATTTCAAGCCTGAAAACGACAGGCAGATACGGTCAGGTAATTCAGTCTGAAGAGAACGAGGAAAACGAGGTAACAGTTAACAGCGACAGCGCTAAAGTCATCCTCTCCTTCAGCAATAACAATACTGTTTCCGTGAAGTTCGATTCCGGTAATGTTTCGGGAGCGACACTGACTGTAACCCAGATGACCACCACCACTATCGCTGACAGTGTACCATCAGGCCAGCAGTTCTCGAAACCTGTAACGTATTACAACATCGATATCGGTGTGGCGGATTTCACAGCTACCCTGTCATTTGAATATTCGGATTCGGTTATAAATGCGCTCGGGATCAGCGAAAGCGATCTCGGCGTAAGTTTCTACGATTCGCTCGATAACCGCGGTTATATCTGGCATGTCTGCGGTGCAACGGTCAACACCGACGATAATATCATTACCGTAGCCACCCGGCACTTCTCTATATGGGCGGTAGTAGACAAGACAGAAGAAATAATCACCTCGGTAGAGGACGAAAATGAGTTCCCAGTTCCCGATAGACTACCAAGACCGGAAAAGGTAGAACTCATGCAGAATTACCCGAATCCGTTCAATCCTGTAACTACCATAAAATACCAGATTCCGGAACCGGCAGATGTTACTCTGAAGATATACAATATTTCCGGACAGCTCGTCAGGACACTCGTATCGACCAGGATGCCGACGGGTTATCATTCGGTCAGTTGGAACGGTACGAATTCGTTCGGCGCACGCGTCGGATCGGGTATATATTTCTATCACCTGAGAGCCGGAAGGGTCTCGGTGGTGAAGAAAATGGTGATGATAAAATAGGAACATAAAACCCCATTCTCCCCCCGCCACCGGCGGGTGGGGAATCCGGGATTTAAGTATTGGAGCAGTCTTAAAACCTGCTCCAGCTCGAAACATAGATTTCATTCAGCAGTCAGCAGCGTCAGGAAGGAGCCGGAAAACAAGACATAATCCCCATCCCTAATCAGGGAGGATGGGAATCCGAAAGTAATATCGTAGTTCCCGCACAGGCGGAAATCCAGAGTCTTTCTTATAACCGGATTTAATCTGAACAGAACATAAAGTCTTAGCAGTTACGAAAGAAGGGGTCACGGAATCAAAAATGGAAAAGAGCGTGTCAAACCCTTTGGCGCGCTCTTTCATTTTAAAGGAAACTTAACGGAATTATATCAAATTTTAAGAGTATAATAATTACACAGGATTACCTGAGTCAGGAGCCGGCTTTTAATATTGGATCATACACTTTTTTAATCTCAATAGCACAAAATAAGGAAAATCTCGATGGGCCTGGTATCCGAAGATGTATTATCTCTGATTAAGAGGGAAATGGAAACAAATCCGGAGCAGATAATAAGGATGTGCGACCTTGCAAAACAGTATAATGTAAGCAGGAAAGACCTCCATTACAGTTTCATTCGAAAATATGGTATAAGCATCCGGGATTATCACTCAAGAATGAAATTCGGACTGTTCAATATTCTCATGAGAGAAAAAAACGGATCACTTTACAAAACCTCATATGATGTCGCATTGACTCTCGGTTTCAAAAGCGATTCCAGCCTTCAGAATTTTATCAAAAAAATGACAGGACTGACCTTCAAACAGTACCTCGATTATCTGAAGGATTTCTGGTCCGATCATTAGTTTTTGAGGCTGTAAATCTGCTGTACACCCGGGAGAACACCTGGGAGAACACCCGGGAGAACACTCAGGAGATTTTGGGTATTTACATTTTCTTCTACACTCCGTATAATTCAATATCATCACTTTTCAGGATGGGTGAGAAATCCACCTGTGCAGGAGCAGGTTTCAAACCTGCTCCAACTATAGAATCAGAATTTTTTCTTTGAAATACATCAATTTGTGGACTCGAACTGCTCTCTGAGATATCTCTGCCTGCCCCCTTCCTTATAGGGGATTTCATCCCGCCAAAGGCGCGATTCCACTCGAAATGACATTAAGGTATTTGTCCTGTCATTTCGACCGAAGTCACGGCAAACCGGGGCTGAACGGAGAAATATCAGTATTTGACAGCGAATTCGGGGTGTTTCATTACAACAACCTCGTTCTTGCCTTTCCTTTTTATGGGTAAAGGCGGGACGAATCCAAATGAATATCTGTCATTCCCGCTTGTCCCTTCTTTCGGGGCATTCTTTAGGCGGGAATCCGGAGTCTTTGTTTTTTTGGTTCAGGATCAAATATAATCCAGCATAGAGAATCACCTGAGGATCGCGAAGTGTCACATTAAAAACGCAATCAACGGATTGAAACCGGAAGAAAGGATCAGCCCGGTCATCACGGTCACATCTTTATTCCGGAATAAAAAAGCCAACTGAAATATCAGGAAAGAAGGGGCAGCGCCGCCGCACCGGAACCGGTACCACTCCCCCGCTCCACCACACCTAACGGAGGTCGTTATGAGAAAGTATTACATCATTTTATTAGTAATAACATCCTTGGTATATGTTATGCCAAGTGAAGCAAATTCCCAACAAATCAAGGTTAAAAAAAAGGTATACAATACAGCAAATGATACATGTATGCTTAAGGCAACTTATGGTGCTTATCCTGATAGTTTAAGGACATATCACTCAGCACCTTATAGAATATACCTAGGGCAGGAATCTAACGGTGAAAAAAGATTTTCTTTTTTCTTAATTAAAGATTTAAACATCCCTGATAGTTCTATGATAGTGAAAGCATACTTAAGATTACATGGTTTCAGTCAAAACAATACAACTGAAGGCCTGGATACTCTAATTATTGGAAGATCACTAAAAGATGTTGACCAGTCTCTAAATTATATTTCCTGGATGGGATATGGAGGAGGAAATTGGGACAGTCCAGGAGCAGATAGTATTGGTGGGGATATATCTTTGTTTGGTGCAGATACTCTCGTTTTGGCTAATGAATTGACTGATGGGACAATCCCAGATACTATCTCATTTGACGTAACAGGTCTTATTAAACAGGAATGGGGAGATCAACGGGATACAACACCCTGGCCAAGAAAAGGCTGGATTATAACAACACCTAATTATACACCTTATTCGGGACATTGGTTTTTTGGAGATACATCAACGGTTTATTCACCTCAATTAACAGTATTTTATACTGATGAATATAACACAGATTTTACTGCTACAAATTCTGCATATGCTGATAGTATATATCTCCAATGGCAAAGTCATCCGGGTGTAGAGAAATTTGAATTATATAGATCAAAAAATGATTGGCCATCGGGTACTCGAATAACTACAACAACTGATACGTTTTTCTATGATGCCAGCCCTCCGGAAAGTCTTAAAGTTATTCCTGCTGATACTATAAATGTCTCACAGGATAGTGTCGGCAAAATTTTCTTATCATGGTATGGAGATTTTGTCTTGGAAAGTGAGAAGTTTGCATATTATTTATTAACGATTGATACTGATTCTCCTCAAGATACTGTGAGACTTTATGCAGAAGGCCATATGATGGATACAACTTATTATAGAAAAGCATATATTGATACCTCAAGTTCAATTACTGGACCATTTGGACCTTTCAAAACAAAATCATATGCTGTCAAAGCGAAAATATGGTCATCTGATACTCTGACTACTTCTATCGGTGCTGATACAGTCTGGTTCAGGATAAGGTGGGCTACCAGCACAGGTGTATTATCAGCCTGGTCAGACACAATCATGGGAACTACACCCCAACATTTTGCCTGTACAACCTATGTGAAATTAAAAAAGGATAGCAGCATAATAGACTCTGTATCAATTTCCATTATTCCGGGAGATTCATCAAGAAATACATATTCGAATGGTTATACAGTATTTGGTAACCTACCTGAGCCATTTTATTACAAATTTATAGCAAACCATAGTTTATACAGCCCGGATTCATTAACAGGAATAAAAATTGGCAGAGATACATCGATAACCATCTACCTAAGCCCTCTACCGGGATTCATTGCAGGATCTGTTTTAGACACAATGTCCAATACTGGTATTGACAGTGTTCTATTAACAGTTACTCCGGGATACTACTATGGATATTCCGATGCAGATACTGGATACATACTGTCAGGAGTACCTACAGACATCGGGTATACTCTCGAATATTCGCATAGATTCTATGAAACAAAATACGATACCGGCATTGCTGTGAGTATGCTGGATACAACCTATGTACCTGCGATTTATCTCACTCCTAAAGATTCGGCATATGTAACCATAAATATCGACCTGACTTCAGCGGGGAACGAGAAAAACCTTAAATTCGGATACCATCCGGCTGCCTCTCTTGGCTTTGATGCTTTCCTTGATGAAGAAGAACTTCCACCGAAGCCACATGAAGGTGTATTCTTCGATGCGAGGTTCACCGGTTACTCTGAACTGGGTGACGGTTCATTGATCGATATACGAAATACGGAATTTGAAGAACTTGAGTTTTATATCGACCTATTAAGAGAAGTGGAAACAGACGATATCATTGTAGACTGGGATAATAGTATATTCGACAACGGGAAGAAATATACATTGATCGAACTGATGGAAGGTGTGCCCGGAAACTACGTAGATATGCTAGAGGATTCGACACATACGATTACGAATGACAACGTAAACAAACTCAAGATAGTTGTAGGGGATTACTCCATTACCACATGGAATATGAGTTACGCAGCAGGCTGGAACCTTGTCAGTCTCGGCGGAACGCTGTCAGATAACAGCATGGCGATTGTTTTTCCGACAGTGGATACAACAGCCTGGAAATACAACGGATCGTCTTATGTGTCCGAAGATCCTCTTGTTGCCGGTACGGGTTACTGGATCAAGTTCGATTCACCTTACAGCAATGTCATGGCAGCGAGTTCAATAGGCAAACTAAAAATGTATTTAAACAAGGGGTGGAGTCTTATAGGCACAACCTCGGATTCAGCCGATGTTACAACCGATTTGAGTTTAGCGGGAGGCGGCTCTCCGTTGTCGATATATTCACTTGAAAATAATGAATATACTCTCGTTACAGATTACCTGATCCAGGGTAATGCTTACTGGATAAATCTTGAAAATGCAGATTCAT
>JANQEH010000059.1 GCA_028278455.1 bacterium | reverse complement strand
ATGAATCTTTGAATCTTCCTTTTTTGTGGTAGCTCAGGAATCTTCTGAGGTGAAAGATTGTCCCATTATCGGAAGTCCTTACAAAGCGATCCCATTCTTCCCTCCTGGCATGTTCATACTTCTCCACATGATAGGCCATTTAATTCTCCTTCTTTCGAGATATGATCCGATCCAATAATTCAGAAAACCTCTCAGCTTGCGATCTCCTGGAAAAGATCTCAAGTGTATCTTTTTTAGATATGGAAGGTTTCTGAATATAATCCTTTCGTGATAATGTCTTCTTTTCCCAATCCGTATATTGAAAAAAGAAATCCTCAATAAATCTACCCCCTTCTCCTTCATTTATAAGATAAGTAATTTTATTGTATTTTTCCAGTATTTGTTTTATTTCTCCTTCCGGTATATGCGCGATTATCGGCTTGTCAATAAATAAATATTCAAAGACTTTACTTGTCAGGACACCCCCTTTTGCATTCCCGGTTACCGGAAAAAGCAGTACGTTACTTTTTAGTAATTCCTTCACAGCATTACTGTGATTCACATATCCTTTTAATTCAATACAACCGGGATATTTAAAATTCTCGAATTTCTCCCGGATATTATCACTTAAGATCTTTCCAACAATATTTATCTTGAGCGATCCTGCTATCTCCGGTCTCATATCGATAGCCTTTTCTAAGTACGGCAGAAAAACAGATGGATCGATTACATCTGCAGATGTACCGCAATATGTTAAATTGAATGTATCTTCATGTTTCAGATCATCAGGAAAATCTTCATGATCGAAACCATTATATATAAGTTCAAACTTTTTGTCTGTTCCCGGATACCTGGAAATCAATCCTTCCAAATGGGTATTTGAGACAACCGTTACTGAATTTGCTGTCTCAATAATGCGCCTTTCGAGAAAATTGTTCAATCCGGAAGGCCGTACTCCATCTATATCAAAGTCGCTGATCGTCCAGCTATCCCTGAAATCTGCTATCCAGGGCAGTGTGAATTTCTGCCCCAAAAGCATTGCAAGAATATGTGAGGAGAATGGAGGCGCAGTTGAAATTATTGCTTTTATTTTCTTTTTCTTAATTAACCTGACAGCTTTCAGATATGCAAATGGCAGCCATAGCAACTTGTTGTCGGGCAATATATTGGATTTACCCGGTTCTCTTTTCACCGGAATTTCTTTTTTCTTAATACCATATTTCCCCGCCAGCCTTATCGGATCGAGAGATCCGCTTCTTACAATATCAATCCGGTCATCAAGATCTTCCAACAGGCTGCTGTCATGAGCATAGTATAGCACATCCTTTACAGTAAGCACTGTAATCCCCCACCCTGAGCGGGAAAGATATTTTGCAAGCTTAACCGCTCTCTGAACACCACCCATTCCCATTGGAGGGAAATAATATGCTAAAAAGAGAATTTCGCCATTTCCGTTCATATCTGATTCAATCTTTCTTCTTTTCAGCAATGAGATAAGTCCGAACACCTTCACTGACCAGCTTTTGAAGTATCGGATCTAGTTTTATTGACCGGAATAATAAGTATATGAGTTTTGCAGAACTGTCCATAAACCGTTTATTCCAGTTTTCCAATAGTCTGCTTCTGAAAACAATTCCGTTTATACCCCTCACAATATAGTAAAAAACCACAGGTATTCTTGTAGAATACTTCACCTCTTTCTCACATGTCCCACTTTCAAGAACGTCAAACCCGCTGACCTCAACAATTTTTCTCAGCTCATCTTCTCTAAATGCTGTATGGCGATATTTCCCATTTTCTAAAGGAGCAACACCATATTCTGCAAGAGGTCCACAGCTCAAATACTCCGGTTTTGTCTTCCTGTAATTCGGCACAGAAATTATCAGTCTACCACCGGGTTTTAGAATTTTATATACGCTCTCCAGGACCTTTTCAGGCTCCTCAAGATGCTCCAATACTTCAGAACATAACACATTTTCAAAAGTATCCGGTCTGATAAAATCCAGCATTTCAGCATCACCAGATATAAAGAAATAAGTACTTCCTTTCTTGTCTCGTTTCCAGGCCTTTTTCAGTAGATCAACTGAAATATCGATCCCGCATGACATGCCGCCGGTATATTCTGACAGATATAAACCGCTGTTGCAGCCAATATCCAGTAAGGGCCCTTTGAGATTTTGAATTATTGATAGAATAAACCTGTATCTGACCATTCCGCGGAGAGTTTTTTTAATCAGTTCTTCTTCAGGATACTTTGCTCCTACCTCCCTGTAAAAATCTATTAATTCCTTTTTCATCGCGGATCCTTGAGCTGATTCAGTCTATTTTCCATCCGCATTCACGGTATTTATCAAGCATCGACCGGACTACGTTTATGCTGTTGTGATATGTCATTATCCATTTTCGGCCTTCTTCACCTTTTCGCTTTCTCAGACTTTCGTTATCCACCAACTCAATAATTTTTTCCCTGAGGTTAAACTTATTTATATTGATGAAGGGATGATCGGGAATGAATTCTTCATATTCTGGTGTGATCTCAGTGCACGTTGGTATTCCCATCGCCATCGATTCGAGCGAATTATATCCATATCCGAGATCTCCAAGCTGGTCTATCATGATATCACATCCCGATTTCACCCTGATCACATCTTCATGCCTCATGTTTTCGAGAAGAATCAGATCAACCTTGTAGTCCCTTTCCAGCTCTTTTACGCAGTCTATAATAAATTCACTGCCTTTAAATGCGCGGTTTGTCGGAGCGTGACAGATCTTTAATCTATCGTTGTTTCTCTCCGTCACCTCATATTCCGATACATCAAACGGTAGAAAAAGGTAATTCAGCTTATCATATATCTTAAGTAGATCATATTCACATGTGAAATTTAAATCGCTCAGTTCATCAATTAACGGAAGGATACCCCGCAGTCTCAGATCGCTTCCCTGATAGATTGAAACGATTCTCCCGCCCTGTTCCTTTATTCTCCTGATGATCTTTCCGCTTCTCAGGAATCCCAATCCCCTGTCCAGATAATATATATCAT
Source organism: bacterium (assembly GCA_028278455.1). Classification (GTDB taxonomy): domain Bacteria; phylum SM23-31; class SM23-31; order SM23-31; family SM23-31; genus JANQEH01. The sequence goes on along the minus strand of JANQEH010000059.1, from coordinate 10,026 downwards.
AACCGGTTACGTCAAAACCGGTTTTATCGATATGTTTTTCCCATATTATGTCACGAAATCTAAAATAGGCAGTCTCGAGAAACGATGAAGGTGTCCAGAATTTCGTTTTGGGATCAGAATAATCTCCATGGCTCACCGGTCTCTTCCGGAGCATATACCTTTTCGAAAAGACTTTAGTTGCTTTCTCGTTCAGAAAAGGGAGATCGAGGCATATATCATATCCAGGTGTATTATTGGTATTCTTAAATATCAGCAGACTGCTGTCAAATCCCAGTTTTCTTTCAGCCTTTACTAACTGTAAAGAGAATCCTGATGTATCATACGGAGTTATATGTAATAATCTCATCGACTTTCGAAAGGAAAAGATACATTCAGCCCAAAAATATTTTATCTGAATTTAATCAATTCAAAGACTATATTCCAACTCTTTTTATATATTAAAGTACATCAGCCGTTCCCTGAAAATCTCCAGGATCAATACTCAAATTCGTCAGGATCAATATATTCATCCGAATCCTCATCTTTACTTAAAGAGCTGAAAATACTATCCGCAAAGTGTCCATAAGATGAATGGTTCGCCACCTGATCCTTACTTAAAACAGAATGCTGATGCAGTCCTTCGAGGACGAATTCCATTGCAGAAGCTATCTCTGTATTGTCCGCCGATTCGTCCAGTTTGAAGTGTTTTATAACTAATTCCTTCAATCCCTTAACTTCATCGAGGTTCATGTAGTATTCCCGGTCAGTCATGTCATCAGATAATTCTACTGTGTAACCTTCTGAAAACCACCTCTTTATCCACTCATATACCTCGTTCGCCTCCTGGGACTTCGATCTGCGTACATATACTTCCGGGAAATATTTATTGAATACTTCCTTAACAGCTGAACCAATCAGCAATCGCGATACATTCACCGCGCCCTCTTCCTCTCCTTCATATACAAGCTCAACTTTCCCGACTACTGAAGGCAATACAGCATTCAGGTCACATATCCTCGGGTATGGAAGGTTTTCGTCTGATATAATAGTCCGTTTCTCGATATTTGAGATCAGGTTTTCCATACAGGTTATCGGCAGCCTCGCACTTACACCCGATTTTTGGTCTATATACTCGCTATTCCGAGCCTGGATCGCTATGTTTTCAATTATCTCCTTGAAATAATCCGGGATTTTGAATTCTTCAGAAACACCATTTCGGGATATCCATGCTTCCTGCTCGGTTATCCTGATACCATCCTCGACAGTCAGCGGATAATGTGTATTAATCTGGGATGCTATCCTGTCCCTCAGCGGTGTTATTATGTTTCCCCTGTTGGTATAGTCTTCCGGATTGGCAGTATAAACGATCAGTATGTCCATGGGTATGCGGATTGGAAATCCCCTTATCTGGATATCTTTCTCCTGCATAATGTTCAGCAATCCCACCTGTATCCTCTGCTGAAGGTCAGGCAGCTCATTAATTGCAAAGATACCCCTGTTCATTCTCGGTATGATACCGTAGTGGATCGTCCCTTCATGCGAATAATGCAGTTTCTGAGAAGCGGCTTTAATCGGATCTATATCTCCTATGAGATCTGCAATCGTAACATCGGGTGTTGCGAGCTTCTCGGCATATCTTTTATCTCTCGGTACCCATTCTATCGGCATATCATCACCCATTTCGATGAACAGGTCATGAGACATCTTGCTTACCGGCGCGAAAGGATCGTCGTTGATCTCGCTTCCCTTGACGATCGGAATTTCATCATCCAGAAGTTCGGTCAGCGCTCTCAGTATCCTGCTCTTTGCCTGTCCTCTGAGTCCCAGGAAAATAAAATCGTGTTTGGACAATACTGCATTCACCACCTGAGGGACAACAGTATCATCGTAACCGATAATTCCGGGAAACAGTTCTTCTCCCGATCTCAATTTAGCGATGAGGTTCTCCCTCATCTCGTCTTTTACCGGCCTTACAGTATAACCTGAGCTTTTTAATTCACCCAGTGTTTTCGGTCTATCGCTCATTTATATAATTCCTTCATCTTAATCTTGTTTTTCTGTTCCTGATATAATCGACAAATATGTATTCCTGCAGGTTGTTCAGCGATGAGTAGAACGCCCTTCCTTTATTTGCAATGGTCAGTTTTTCCACAAAATCCTGCAGATACGGATCGTGCGCTATCATGAATGTCGAGATCACGATCCCGTCCTTTTTACATGCGGCAGCTTCATTCAGTGTCTGGTTGACGATCATCGGATCGAGCCCCCAGGAATTCTTGTATATTTTCCCTCTCGTAAAAATTGCGGAGGGTTTACCGTCCGTTATCATGAATACCTGTTTGTTTGGTGTCTTTCTCCTCTTCAATAGGTCTCTCGCGAGTTTCAGCCCCGCTTTCGTATTTGTATGATACGGCCCGACTTCGAGGAACGGCAGGTCCACTACCTTGATCTCCTTCGCATAATCTCCGAAAATCCCTACCCTGAGCTCATCCTTCGGATATTTGGTCATTATCAGCTCGGATAAAGCGAGAGCCACTTCCTTTGCAGGTGTGATCCTGTCCTCGCCGTAGAGTATCATGCTGTGGCTGATATCCACCAGAAGCACCGTCGAACAGCTCGTCTGGTTCTGTGTCTCGTATGAGAGAAGGTCTTCCTCAGTAAGTTTAATATCCCCGATGCCGTGGTTCTTCAGGGCGTTGTGCATCGAACCAGTAACATCGAGGTTGGAAAGGTTATCACCGAATTGATACGGCCTTGTTTCGCTGAGTTTCTCAATATCACTGCCGGGTTTCTGCACCGGGTGGTTGCCCACTGTTCCCGGCTTAAGCCCGGAGAAGACCTTGTTCAGCGAATCCTTCCTGATCTTCTGCCCGCCTTTGGATGTCAGGGTGAACTGCTGTCGTATCCTCTTGATATACCCTTCCTCCTCGAGTCTGTCCTTGAACTCGTCGAACTCCTTCTGGTTACGGAAGAAGCCGTACCTCTCGTTGAGACGCTTCATCCATGTAAGGCTTTCTTCGACGTCCCCGGAAAGCTTCAGGACGAGCTGGTTGAAGATATTCAGGAGATCGTTAAAGGTAAGATCCCCTAGCTCCTTCCCCGACCATTTTCTGTATATGAGTTTCATAGCGGCATTTCAATGAAGTAAAAATTCTGTCAAGCCGTGTTCATGGCTATATAATATAAATATAAAAACAGACTCTTTTGTTCCTTTTTTTAAGTAATATTGAATTTAAAAAACCTGAACAAAAACAAGTAATTTTTTTCTTGACATAAGCCATATATATATAACTTGCAGAATATTGGTACAACACCGGGAAGAGCTGCGATAGCAGCCCATACAGGTCAGATTGAAACAGGGTCCGGATTCTTATGGGTTCCGGAGGCACAAAACACAGGGCAGAAATAACATTTCCCGGGTCAGAAATTCCTATATTAGATTGACAAAATGTTGAATTTAATCATTGCTTCATATTATTTTATCCGGTTATTATCCTGATATTTGGAATAACCGATATTGACCGATTGTATATTAATAAATGGATTATTATTGATAGAAAGAAATTGGTCAATTATTAACAACTTTGGGTTAGTATTATGAAATGTAAAATAATCATTATTAGGTTCATAGCTGCAGCAATTTTTGTTTTAATTGCTTCACTTTCTGCTCTTGGTCAAATTTCTAAGCAAAATAATAGCGCTGCTGAAGGAATAGAACAGGACTCACTTGCACTTGTGGCTTTTTATCACAGCACAAACGGGGATAACTGGATGTCTAATACGAACTGGCTAAGTAATAGTCTGTTACATGACTGGGATCACGTACTACTCTTTAATGGACGGGTAAGGAGTCTGTATTTTGATGATAATAATCTAAGTGGAGAGGTCCCTAAAGAAATCGGTGACATATCAGAATTGTATTGTCTAGAACTACAAAAAAATAGTATTTCTGGGAAGATACCTTCTGAGATTGGAAATTTGATTAATCTCAATAGTCTGAGGTTATTTGACAATCAAATAACAGGTGCAATTCCGCCTGAAGTAGGGAATCTTGACAAGCTCCTATCATTGGATCTTCGTGAGAACCAATTGACTGGTTCTATCCCTCCTGAAGTGGGAAATATGGCCTGGCTAAGATCTTTAAACCTTAGTAGAAATCAAATAAACGGGACAATCCCTCCTGAGATCGGCAAACTCTCAAATCTTTATTCCTTAGTACTTCGCTACAATAAGATTTCAGGCTCAATACCAGTTGAACTAAGCGATCTTCAAGAACTCATTTATCTAAGCCTGAACAACAATCAACTCACTGGGTTGATCCCCGTCGATCTCAATAAGAATTCAAAGATGGGTTACCTTGATCTGAGTAATAATAATCTCGAAGGTTCTATACCCAAAGAAATCTGTAATTTGAATGAACTTTCTTATCTTTATCTTGACCACAACGGATTATCATCAGAGATACCGACCGAGATAGGAAACCTCACTGATTTAATAAAATTGGATCTGAGTAGCAATTTCCTTGAAGGCCCGATTCCTTCTGAAATCGGCAATTCTACAAATATTACACATTTAAATCTTAATGATAATCTACTCACTGGTAATATACCATCTGAGATTGGTAATCTTGTAAATCTGAGGATCCTTAATCTCAAGAATAATGGTCTTTCTGGAAATGTTCCTGAGGAATTGAATGCATTAACGAATCTGGATACTCTGGATCTATCAAATAACAAACTCAATAGACTTCCGGAATTTGGTACACAGTTTAAATACTGTAATATATTGGTTCAGGAAAACCGTTTAACTTTTGAAGATCTTGAACCGGTTATTGAAATATGTCAAAACTTAATATATTCATTCCAGGATAGCATAGGTGAAGAAAAAGACACTACCCTTGTTGAAAATAGCAGTTTCAATTATGTAGTAGAAACCGGTGGTTCAGCGAACATATATCAATGGTATAAAGACGGCATAAAATTACCGCTATCCGGGCCCGTTTTAATTATCCCCGGCTTTACGAAAGAAAATGCCGGACAATATGTATGTAGAATTACAAGCAGTCTAGTACCAGATCTTACACTTTTTACTAAACCATTAAACATTTCATGCAATCCGGAAACTTTCAGCCTTTCCCAGAATTATCCCAATCCATTCAATCCAGTTACGTCTATCGATTTTGAATTACCTGTTTCCGGAAAGGTGAAGCTTACTATTTATAACATCCTTGGGCAGGAAATCACAAGGTTAGTTGATCGGAATATGCAGGCTGGATACCATACGGTTAAATGGGATGCAAGTCGTGTGGCAAGCGGTACATATATCTATAAGATTGTTGCAGGGGAATTTACTGCCGTCAAGAAGATGGTAGTTATAAAATAATCCTTTTGTGTTTCTCGGAATAATCTGCTTTCAGTATTGTATAATAAATAAGTCAAAATATTGGGAGAACTAAAATGGGGAAATTTATATCAAAGTTGTCGGTCAATCACTCGATCCAGATTATCCTCCTATTGTATTTTTGCATACTGATTTCTTGTGGTACAAATCCAGTTGCAGAGAATAATAATTCACCTATTCAGAACCATATCCTAGATGGTTATTTTGTTACGAAGATTGCATCAGATAATAATAACAATGTTTGGATAGGGACTTTTGATGCAGGTGTTATTAAATATGATGGACAAAAGTATCAATTTTTTGATTCCACTAATTCATCCCTTCCACAGACAATTATCTATGACATAAAAATGGATCATTTCAACCATGTATGGTTCGGTTCTTCTGCAGGTCTGATAAGGTTTAATGGTAGCCAGTTTATTGTCTATAATACTTCTAATAGTCCAATTCCATATAATCTAGTCCGTTCAATTGAAATAGATGATGATAACAACATATGGTTTTCATCCTGCGTTCATGAAGAAGGAGGACTTATGAAATATGACGGACAAAACTGGGAATTATTTACACCGGAAAATTCTGAAATGCCACATAATCTTATAAGTGATATTACAATTGATAATGATAATAATATCTGGGTAGGTATAAGCCAGTATGTTACTAAAGTTTCTCTGATAAAAATTAACGGAAATGACTGGACAATCTATAATAGTGACAATGCTGGTATACCAATATATTTTACTAACGAAATACTAGTAGACTGCTACAATAATCTTATAGTTGGGATTGACTATATGTTTTCTTCAATTTGGGATTATTCCAGACCTAACATAATCTTATTTAACGGTACAACATGGAATGTAAACAACCCGGTCGATATTAACGGTAATTCGATCGGTTATGTCAGAAACATTGAAGCTGATCTACAAGGAAGAATATGGGCATCAACGTTTGGTGATTATTGGACAATATCGTGTTTTGACAATAATAAGTGGAATATGATCATAAAGGATGATTTTATAAAGGAAAGTGGTGTTTTCGATTTATATTGTGATAAGACGAATCGGATCTGGGTGGCCACAGGAAACGGAATATATATTATTGAGCATTAATATGAAATATTAATATATTAATATTTCATCGAAGCTGGATATTATACTTCCCTGATACTTTGTGATTTGAATTCTTATTTTAAAATAAAGCAACAACACTATTTACTGATTTTTGATATATGAAATCCGAATATTACGATTTCTCAAAATTAATCTATAGTACAAAAAAAACCGGAGATCATGTGATTGGTCTCCGATTGAAATTTGGTTTATGGTCAGTTGTTACAGTCTTGCCTTAATGACCTCGGCTTCTTCCGCCTGAGGTGTGTCGGGAAAGTCTGATAGTATTCTTTCACACCTTGTCCGGGCTTCCTCGAGCTGTCCCAGCTTTTCGTAGGATCTCGCTGCCCCGAGCAATGACTCGGGCACCAAAAATGTATTCGGATAGCGGTTTGCCGCTTCGTTGTATTTCTCTGCAGACTGGTTGTACATTTCCCTCTGTTCGAATGTAGCAGCTATCCCGTTGAGGGCTGAACATTTCATGAAATCGTCGCCGTCATGCTCGTTCAGGAACGTGTTGAACTGCATCTCAGCCTGTTCATAATTTCCAAGATGGAAAAAAGTGTTCGCCAGGAGGAATGCCGCCCTGTTACCGGCATCGGTGTCCTTATAGCGTTCGATTATAGTGTTCAAACCCGCTATCAGCTGATCGTCGTATATCTCGTTCATGTACCTGTCTTCATACACATAGAGCTCGGAGGTGGCATTCGCTTCTCTCTCCAGGCTCGATTTCTGTACCCATGTAAATACGAAAATTATCAGCAGGACAACAACCGCGCCTGACAGAAGTTTCTGCCACTCGTTCTGAAAGAATACGGTTACCTTGTTAATGGTGGTGATTATCTTATCTTCTTTTAACTGTTTTTTGTACAGTTTCTTTCGTGGTGCTAACATATCTGCATCCGCCTTGATTTTGGGAATAATTTCACACTATAAAAAATCCAAACTTGAATTTAAGGGATTTTTCCAATAAAATAAAGTAATATTTTATTCTGAACGTTTTTATTTCTTTATTTTACTGAACAGGTCACTCATTTCCATAAGCGTCATTGCAGAATCCCAGCCTTTGTTCCCTGTCTTTGCGCCGGCCCTGTCCATCGCCTGTTCGACCGTATCGGTTGTAAGCACACCATATACAACGGGAACATCCGCCTGCAGAGAAACCTGTCCGATACCTTTGGTCGTTTCAGCGGCGATATAATCGAAATGCGGAGTAGCGCCTCTGATAACAGCCCCAGCGCATATAATACCTGCATATTTACCGGACTCGACGATCTTTCTTGCCATAATCGGTATCTCGAACGATCCGGGAACCCAGATGATGTCTATATCGTCAGACTTGCATCCGTGCTGCTCCAGGCAGTCTACAGCGCCCTTAACGAGCATCTCTGTAACAACTTCATTGAAACGTCCTGCAACAACTGCTATCTTCAGGCCTTTTGCGTTGAATGAACCTTTGATCTGTTTAGCCATTTCATCTCCTGTATATTTCATTTTTATTGCTGATTTAATTCGACAAAAAAATACAATCTATTTCATGCTGAGATTTCTCCGTCTGCCCGTTTTCCGGGGATTTCGTCCCTCGATAAATACCTGGACTTCACTTGGAATGACAAATCTTATACTAATTGTTGTCATTTCAACCGAAGTCATAAACGCAAGCAGGTGACGCAGCGGAGAAATCTCTGAGAAATTTTGAGTATACATCCATATTTATAAATCAACTATCTATAATTCTCAAGGATCATGTGTCCAAGTTTCTGTTTTTTAGCGATAAGATACTTCTCGTCCACTTCATTCGGAGGTATTTCGATCTGCAGCCTTTCAACCACTTCCATCCCGTAACCCTGCAGTCCGACGAGTTTCTTAGGATTATTAGTCAATAGCCTCATTTTCCTCACTCCCAGATCGTAAAGAATCTGCGCTCCGACACCATACTCACGGAGATCGGGTTTGAATCCAAGCTCCTGGTTTGCCTCAACGGTATCCCTGCCCTCATCCTGAAGGCAGTATGCCTTGATCTTGTTCGCCAGGCCTATACCCCGTCCTTCCTGTCTCATATAAAGCAGGATTCCCTGACCTTCCTTTTCTATCTGCATCAGGGCATATTTAAGCTGGTCTCCGCAGTCGCATCTCATCGATCCGAGAGCATCTCCCGTCAGACATTCTGAGTGAACCCTGACCATGATCGCATCGTCCTGGTTGATATCACCTTTGACAATGGCAAGATGGCTACGGTAGTCGACCTGGTTCCTGTACAGATGGAGCTTGAAATGCCCGAATTCGGTGGGGAAATCCACCGTTGTCTCGTGATTGACCAGTTTTTCCTTGTGCCTTCGGTATTCGATCAGGTCTTCAATTGTAACGATTTTCAATCCGTGCTCTTCAGCAATTTCTTTCAGCCTTGGCAGTCTGGCCATTGTTCCGTCTTCATCCATTATCTCGCATAGAACACCTGCCGGATATAGTCCGGCCAGTCTCGCAAGATCAACTGCTGCTTCTGTATGACCTGCCCTCTGTAGTACCCCTCCGCCAACAGCCTTCAACGGGAAGATATGTCCGGGTTTTGCCAGGTCTTCCGGCTTTGTCTGGGGATCTATCGCGGTTAAAATTGTTGCCGCTCTATCAGGCGCCGAGATCCCGGTTGTAGTCTTATGGAGAGCATCAATCGAAACTGTAAAAGGTGTCTGGTGAAGAGCCGTGTTTTCACGAACCATCAATTCGAGCTCCAGTTCTTTAGTCCTTTCAGGTGTCATAGGCAGGCAGATCAATCCCCTGCCGTGGATTGCCATAAAATTCACTTTTTCAGGTGTAATATTTTCTGCAGAACAGATAAAATCACCTTCATTCTCCCTGTCCGCATCATCTACTACGATCAATACTTTACCGTTCCTGAAATCCTCGATCGCCTCTTCAATAGAGTGTAAACCCTTCGCGAGCTGTTCATCAATTGCCATCATTTTACACATCCTTTTTTAACTCTTTATATGTTTCAGTTAATATAAATAGTGTTTAAATGTATTATTATTCTCTGCCGGTTTTGTAAGCTTCATTACATATTTACCGATTATATCAGTCTCAATATTGACCAAATCTCCGATCTTTTTATTTCCTAGAGTTGTAAACTGCAAAGTTAACGGAATAACAGCTACGGAAAAATTATTTCCACTGATATCCGCCACGGTAAGGCTAATCCCGTTTATTGCTATCGATCCCTTAGACACAACACCTTCTGAAAGTCTGTCAGGGAGCTCGAAAGTCAGAACCGCTGTTTCACCCAGGTCATCCCTGCTAATCAATTTTGCAGTACCGTCTACGTGTCCCTGGACAATATGCCCCTCCAGCCTGTCGGATATCTTCATGGCTTTTTCGAGGTTGACCTCAGTACCGATCTTATATGATGAAATCACGGTTTTTGATATACTCTCTTTTACAACGTCAACCTCGAAACCAGTCTGCAGGAATTTCGTTACGGACAGGCACACTCCGTCAACAGCAACACTTGCCCCAAGTTTCAGATCATGAAGAAACTCAC
>JANQEH010000044.1 GCA_028278455.1 bacterium | reverse complement strand
ATAAAGCTGTTATCTATCCTGTCATATTCCACACCCATCTGCATTGGTAGTGTCCAGCCTGTGATGTCATAAGGCTGCCCGATTCCGGTCGGATATTTCTGGGTAGAGAAAATTGCCTCCACATGAGGTCTTGCCGGCTGAGCGAGATAAGCAATGATACTTCCCTTAGGATAACTTTTACCACCTGCAGTGAAATCACTTAAAGCTTCCCTGAATTCTGTCGCCTGTCTGAGCATAATCTCCAGAAAGTAGACTGCTGCTCCCTGGTCATGTTGAGCCGGCGGAATGATATAAGCATACGGTTTTTCTTCTGTACCCTGCTTGATGGCATCTTTGTTCATCCTGTAATAGTTATTCAGGAACATATCTTTATTTCTTGCTGCGGCTTTCAGCAGGGCAAATGCTGCGACTTTATCCTGCTCGACAATATCCCCTATAGTCCACGGCCTGTCATGCTTCCACGGGACAGGGTAATTAATCGTAGCAGGCACAACTCTGGCATTTTCCCTCGGTGGAATTGGAGAAGCGAGATTTGCGCTTGCTGCTTCAGTCAGGATACCTATCATATTATGATAATATGGGGCAGTCCTCATACCTCCATGCCACCACATAGAAAACCTCGATTGATTTTCCACCCAGGGATAACCTGCCGAGATAAGATCTGTTGAGAAATATCCTCCGATCAGCGCCAGCTGTCTGACAATAAGAGGGTGGATCACCGGATTAATCGGATCCGCAAACGGCGGTAGAAAGAATCTTGCTCCCCCGTTTCCCATCTGATGCATATCGAAAACAATTTCAGGGAGCCAGACATCGTAAAGCTGATGCGCAATAATCTTCGACTCGTCCTGGGTAAGCATATACCAGTCACGGTTATTGTCATGGCCGACATATTTATTATAAACACGGGGCAGGCCCGGTGGCTGCATCTCACCTTTCTCGATATAGCTCATGTAATGATCCGCAATAAGAGTAACTCCGTCCGGATTAGCGCTAGGAAAAAGGACGATCATTACATTATCAAGAATCTGCCGGGTGTCCGGATCATTCTTTGTTGCAAGCTCATAAGCAAACTGGGGAGACATTTGCGTGGCTCCGCATTCACTCCCATGCAGGCTGAAAGTCATGAGTATGACGGTTTTACCATTACTCACCAGTGAAGGCAGCTCAGAGTCACTTGTTTTTCTCGGATCAGCAAGTTTATGCTGGATCTCCTTAATTATCTCTTTGTTTCTGATGTTCTCAGGAGATGAGATCAATGCAACAAGCATGGGATTCCCCATTGGTGTTTTTCCCACTTCAGTCACTTCTATCCTGTCGGATGCCTCGCTAATTGCTAAATAATAACGGGATATTTTATCCCAGTTTGCAAGTTTATAATCTGTTCCGGGTTTGAAACCGAGAATTGATTCAGGGGTTGGGATATTTGTAGATTGAAAACCTAAACCGGTTGAGGCAGGTATAAGTATCATCAGGCATATTATTAAGCATATGGTGCTTCTGAAATTTAGCATGATCTCTCCATAATTTTTTATCATAGGTTTATTAATTCTTTACAATTGAAGTATGTTTCTTATTCACATTTCAAGTAAAAAATGAACATGCAGAACCGATAAAATTAAATATCGACTATAATAAACTTGAGAAAATAAAACACGAATGGAGAGACGAAGATCAGGCTGTCAAATCTGTCAAGAATCCCTCCGTGTCCGGGAAGGATCGTTGAGGAATCTTTTACGCCCGTTTGTCTCTTGAAGTAAGATTCTATCAGGTCACCGAGCTGGCCAAGAACACCGATTGTTATTCCAAGTGCAATACCGTATTTTATTTCCAGTTCCGGGAAAAATGTATAATGAGATACAATAAAAACACCTATAGAACTCAGAAAACCGGAGACAGCACCCTCTACTGTTTTTTTCGGGCTGATCCTCGGAAACAGCAGATGTTTGCCCATTGATTTCCCGCCAAAATATGCCATGATATCACAAAGCCAAACGGAAAGGAAGACAACTAGTATAAATTTCCCGCCTATATCGTAACCTGATGTGAACGGATATTCCCTGACAAGAATCAGCGTTCCGAGGAAAAGAGACAGATAAAATATCGAAAAACACCTGAAGGAAACCTCCAGCATATTATTCTGACGTGTATTGAAAACAGCTATTATCAGAATCAATGAGAGGTATCCAAGTATCAAAAAGAAAATATGCTCCCCATAATAAAGGTACATGTCTATAGAAGCAAGCAGACCAAATATAAAACCTGAATAGTTATGTCGAGAAATATCCAGTTTACTGCCGAGGAAATTGATCTCATGAATTGAAAGAAGCAGTATCACCAACATCAGACCCAGAAAAAAGTAGGAGCCGTATATTGCGCAGAATAATAATACCGGAATGCCTATTAAAGACACAACAATTCTCTTGATCAGGTTCTTTCTCAAGCGGGTGATCCGTTCTTGAAGTTTTCGTGATAAATGAATAATTGCAGAGCTGGTCTAAGATAGTATAAAGTTACTTTTTCTTCAAGTAAAATCTAATAATATTTTTTATTTCAGTATCAGTGCCGCCAATCCGAAAATCATTCCAATTTTAAGTATTTTATTTGTAAAACCTATCTTATTGAGATTGCCGGAGTTTAAATGTAGTATTATAATCCACCAGATCAGTAGATCTACACCTGCAATAACCACTATCAGATAATACAAACTGTAATTCATGAAAATATAAGGCAGAGGGGTTAAAACCAGGATGAGAAAGAAGAAAAATAAGCCTGTATTGACAGCTTTCTTTATACCGTATTTTATTGGCAGAGTTATTCTTTCGGTTCTGCGGTCACCTTCAACATCTTCTACATCTTTCATAATCTCCCTTCCGGTATGATACAGCAGGGCAAAGATACCCGGAATCAGGGAAGCCCAGATTTTTCCTGATACGGCACTCCCGTAAAAGAATGCAAGTGATGAAAGAATCCCTACAAGCAGATTTCCCCAAAAGGGAATGTTTTTAGCCGTCATATTATAAATCATCAGGCCTGCTGTTGTCATGACTGCAATAATGAAACATAAAAGGTTTATCTGGAAACTAAGATATAATCCTGATAAGAAGAAGAATGAACCGCTCACAAGCATATCTGTTGAATTCACTTTCCCGGCTGGATACGGCCTCAATGGTTTGATGATCCGGTCTACCTCCAGGTCGAAAAAATCGTTAACTACATTCCCACCTGCACAAATCAGGCCTGCTGAAAAACAAGCAATATACAGGGGGATTCCCCCTGTTTCTCCTCCTGCAAACCAGTTCCCCACCCAGACTGAAACTGCAGTGATCAACACATTAGCAGGGCGGGATACGATCAGTATATTAGTTACTTTGCTAATCATCAGAAAGAATTCTCGATCATAAAATGCAGTTTAGCTGAATTCAGGGAATCTCCTTTCCCTAATCCCATATCAAATCCGATCATACCGAGCCTTGAACTCATCCTTAAGCCGAATCCATATCCAAATTTCCTGGAATGAGCCTGTCCGGGATCCTGAAAATAACCTCCATCAAGAAATATAAAGATTCTTGACCGTTTTTCAAGTAAATATCTTAATTCTAAATTATACCAAGCAATTCTCGAGGCAAGAAACTGTTTTTCACGGTATCCTCTAAGCGATTTTGCTCCACCAAGAAACCACTTTTCATTCAAAGGGATGTCATCCTTTGAGTTCGTTGTTTCCTTCCATACCAGTCTGCTGTAAAGCGCTATATCTCCTTTAACCGGTACAGCCGCCTCCAACTGAGCAGTGATTTTCCTGTCATTTATACTGTATCCATCCTTTGTATCCGTTTCTTCAAGTTTTCTCTTCTGTTGTGTCACGTACGAAGAGTATGCGATCCCCTTTCTTGGGTTCAGTTTATCATCGAGCATAAAATATTCCAGACCAAAAGTGTAAAATGTGCTATTCGAATTGCGTATGTTATAAAGATTTCTGCCCTGATCTTCAGCTATAACACTTTCGCCGCCGAACGCAACATGGGTATTTATCCTGCTGCTCAACCGGTAGTTGAATCCCATCGTAAATCCCCTTTTGATATACGATGAATCCTGAAATACCTGAGTGAATCCTCCGGAAACATCCAGGGGCAGCCCTGCCAGCCATGGCTCTTCATAGTAGATTCTCATATCCTGCGAAGATTCATCCATTTTGTTCCAATCAGCATGAAATTTTCTTCCAGTTCCAAGGATATTTCCAAGGTCGATCATGAAACTGCCCATATAATAACCATCCCGAGTACCGCTTGAAGGAACATAACCGACCAGACCGTTAAACCTGTTGGAATTCAGCTCAGTCACCTCCAGATCGACCACAGCATTACCCTCGGTATCGATGTAAAGCTCCGGCTCGCTCACACTCTCAACAAAACTCAATAATGATATATAATCCCTGGCTTTCCGCATTCTTGCCTCAGAGAAAGTATCTCCCGGTTTTATTCTGCACTCCCTGATTATAGTATTTGGTCTTGAATACTCCAGCCCCCGGATGTTTACCCTGTTGATCTCTGTAAGTTTTCCCCTGTCGAAATAAAGATCAATATTTACATATATCGATGTCTCATTGTCATCCTTGTTATAGGTCATTTTCCTGGTAAGAACACGGAAATAAGGGTATCCCCTGTCTGTATAATAATCTTTTTGAGATTCAAGATAAGATTCAAATACTTTTGTATTAAAAACTTCGCCTTTCTCAGGCAGGTTTTTCTCTATGCCGTTATAGTCCACTTCAGATCTGTTTATAATCCTTGAATTTCCGAATAGAAAACGTTCTCCTTCATCTATTCTCAATTTGATAATTTTGTTTTTGTCCTCAGTTCCGGTCATCGGGAGAGTATCAATTGTACTATATAAATATCCTGCCTCTATGTATGACCTTATTACTACTGTGATCAAGTTCTTCAACTCATCCTCAGATACGTGAACAGGGAAATTCAAATCGAGGATCCTGAGCAGCTCACTATCAGTGAAAGCTTCATTTCCGGAAAACTCTATTCTCCGTATCTCGACGTTCTTGTCCTGCCCGTAGACTTTATTGCTTGCATACAGGACGATGCAGAATAATATCAGAACAGGTAACAAAAAATCAGAAGTAAATCTGAAGCTCAGCCCTGAGATTGTGAAGAACTTTTTCATATCTTGTGTTCTTTTCACCATAATATTTTAGTGATGACGTAAAGTTTCTGCTCGATCTGTAATCCAGAGATAATGACCAGTCGAAGCTGTTACCAGGCTGTTTACCATCGGCAAATTCATAGGCGAGTTTCTCCAGGCCATTTGTATTAACTCTGAAATACTCCATCTCTGCATTAAACCTGCCCGATCCGAGAAACGCCCTTGTAACTCTGGGGCTTATGGAAAAATAATTCACATTGATTTTCTGCTGCCCAGAATCATCTTTTTGCCGCGCTACGAGAAATCTCAATGAAAAATCCCAAATCCTGTCCGGTCTTATCTTGCATACAAAATCACCCTGTACAGTACTTATTTCCTGGTAAACCGGTCTTGATTCCGAGATGTCTTTTGTCGCTTTGTCATATACAAAATTAGATTCCAGATCAGTCTTCGTGTTAAATCTAGACCTGATACGCAGCGAGTAGAGGTGGTTTATACGGTAATCTTTCCTTCCTAATACCCTGTTATTCTTTGAATTCCTATAACTCTGTCTGAACCGCATATTAAATCGTGATTTCCTTTCCATAATAAAGAAATCCTGGATCACAGAGGCAATTCTGTATACAGGTTCAGTATCTTCGTTATCTTCATTCCTGCTGTTCTCGAATCTAAAGATCGAATGTGTACGAATATTGCGGAAAAATTCACCTGAATCTTTCTGCCGGATGAATCTCGCCGGATCGAGATCGAATGTTAATCCGAGTCTCGTCCGTTTTTCACCGTGAAATTGAGATGTCGTAACTGTTGTCAACTCATATGATCCGTTCGGATCAGGATAGTACTCACCTGTTAGTTCATCTATCGAATAAGAACCATTTCCATCCTCAACCTTTTGGTAGATTTTCTGCCTGTCTGGAAGTTGTTCATTTGAAAACTGCATGTCGAATCTGGTCTTCATCCCGCCATTTAGCACCTGTGACTGAATCTTAACATCTGCAAGATCGGTTTTTTTGCTTTCATCAGTGTTTTCGAAATTTCTATTCCTGTTAACGTAATGGATCCGTGTAAAAAGCCTGCTCCCGGCTCTAAATTCAACGTGAAATATCCTGTTGACCGCTGTCGAATTTGGAGAAAATTCACCGCTAAAATAGTTTTCGTCTTTCCTCCTCTGAAGCTGACCATAAACAGTGAAATTCTCATCCCTGTCGTACCTCAGCATTCCTGACCAGTCTTTATAGTTGTAATCTGATGAGAGGTCAAGATCTCCAGTCTTCTTTTCACTTTGATATGTAATTACAGGCCTGAAACCTTTGTATTCATAAAATGCAGTCGCCTTTTGCCTGATCCAGTCTTGTTCAATCTCATTCGTTCTACTCGAAATATCTTCAATTTCAAAATCGATCATATTAGAACCATTATTCCCGATACCCAGACCCATCGACCTTCTGTCTGTTTTCTTGCTGTTGCCGATCTCAAGATGTCCGGCAGAAGGCCTGAACTCTACAAGATCGACCGGATTATATATTGCAGTAAACTCAATTAGGGATTCACCTGAAACCGTATGTTCATCGAGGTCCCATTTCCGGTCGAATTCAGCCTCTGTGGTTCTATCAATGCGTGAAAATCTGTCTTCGGTCTTACGATATACTGCAGTTACTGATGCTTTACCCAATGAATGGCCACCCATGTTCAGCTCAGACTTATCCAGTGCAAAATTCAGCTTCATTGCCCCGCCTGTATTATCATCATCGTCAATACTGGAAAAACTATTCTTATCATAGTCCGAATATGCATATTCACCGGAGATATTAAACTTTCCTGAGTTATTTTTATATCCTGCGATCAGGTTTGCGAAAGACTGGGAACCTGCAAGCGGGAGAAATACCATAGGCAGATACCCTCCAAGCCCCTTTCCTTTATATTCGTAAGTCCTGTTATTTTTCAATGCATAATCACCGTTACCCTCGCCCACATATGTAAACCTGATATTGTAGGCACCTGAATCCGCGTAAACGTAGTATATATCACCGTTATCGATCCGGTTATATTTCCCTTTGCCGTCACCTACGAACACTATCCCGCTTTTTGCCGCCATTCCGGGATTATCTCCTGCCGAAGCCAGGATACCAAGATCACTTTCATCCAGCTCAGTATCGATTGGATTGTTCTTGTTATCACTTTCCCTGAAGAATGATGCATTATAATATATTCCGGATTCAGCACCTCCCCTGCTTATACCTGCGCTGTAGACATTCTTATTATAGCTGTCGTTAATGTATTGAAAATCTACTGTTATTCTGCTGTCCCCCGTTATCAACCTGTTTCTGGTGAATACTATATGGCCGGCTGCATAGTCAATGACATAATCTGAATCCTCTCCTCGGATCATTTCCTCCCCATCCACCCAGACTTTCTCTGTACCTCCAAGAACAACGATATTTCTCTCACCCTTCTGCCCATAAAGCACATAAGGTCCTTGTTTTCCCTCTGCACCCATCATACGAACACTGTGGTAATCTCCTTCTGAAGAGGCAAATGCAGCAGTTACGGTATTACCTCCCATTGTCGATACCGCTGATACACCTTTTAGCTTTCTGCTGAACCTGCCGAACTCAGACAGCTCGTTTCCAATACTGATATCACCGAACCTGCTGCTGACCTTCGGGCCTGTAATATCGATAAATACTTTATCTATCTCATGAAGAGTTTTCGTATTCCCTTCCGGCTGCAGGGGAGTATTCTGGTCAGTTAATACTGCCTGTATTGAATAATCATCGCTGATATTGCCTCCTATCTCCATCCTTAATCCGGATTGCAGTTCCAGTCCGCGGTTTGTTCCTACAGAAAATGACCTGGTTAAGCTGCCATTCCTCAACAGTTGCGGAATTGTTTCGTTAGTTTCTGCTGAAGTCGACCGGACAGCCGGAGTTAAAGTACCTGAAACTGAACTATCAGGAAGAAGATACTTCTTTGTCCTGAAAATGAATTCATCGGACAGTTTTACCGGGGATGTCCTACCGTATATGCTTATTGAATAACCAACATATAATTCAGTGTCAATGGTCAATCGATGCAGGATATTATCAAACTGGAATTCTACAGTCTGTCTGCTGCCGTCATTGTCAAAAACAATTACTGAATCAATTATTATTATAGCAGTATCGACCGGAAAAATCCGGGAAGTAGTGTCTACATCGATAATAATACTCTTAGAATAAGAAATATCATGTTGATAAGCAAAAACAGATGTTGAGAATCCTATAAGTATTATTATGTATAGAAAGTTGGATATTGATTTTGGAAATATTTTCTTTTCTGGAAGGATCATCAAAATAGTTTCTGACCGTTACTTAATGACTTTAAACATCAATATATATGAATTCGCAGTGTCAGCTATATATAATCTATCCCCTTGAACAGCAATATCAGCAGGTTCAGTTAAACCTGGATCAGATAATTCTGAAATCATATTCCCATTATTTGAGAATATCAATACCCTTTTGAGCTCAGAATCGCAGACGAACAAGTTCTCCTCCTGGTCCAGCGTCAATCCCTCCGGCTGTTCAAGAATACCGAATCCGATATTCATCATAAAATTCCCGAAATAGTCCATAACGATGATCGAATTCCTGCCTTTATCGGCTATGTAGATCCTTTCCGAACGGAATATGACTATTCTCTCGGGCTGGATAAGGGTTTCTCCTGATGAACCGTAGCCCCCGAATTCCATTTCCGGTTCTCCGAATGAGTTTATCTTCACTACACGGTTGTTCTCACTGTCTATAGTAAAAATGTCACCGAGGTTAGATACTGCAAGACCAAGAGGAAACCTGAATCTGTAGCTTTCTAAACTAAAATTCTCAACGGATGTATTTGAAATAAAATTAAGATTTCTGTCGTAACGTTTTATCCGGTTGTTGTTCATATCAGCAACAAAGATATCGAGGCCTCTCCCGGCGTAGATATCAACCGGCCGGTCAAACTGCTCATCTCCCCATCCAAATCCTCCTTTTTCGATGATGAACTTCCCGTCAGATGAGAATTTCTGGATACGGTTATTGCCTGTATCGGCGATGTAAATATCACCGTTCAGTCCGACGGATATACCGCGTGGAGATTGCAGTTCTCCTGGGGCTATCCCCTTTTTACCGATGATCCCCGCAAACTCGAAAGTGATCTTCTTCTGCGCGGAAAGTGCTGCCGCGTAGAGCATTCCTGTTAAAATAAATAAAAGTATTAACATTCCTTTTCTGATCATAATAACGTATAGTAAAATGTTCATGTACTGAGATTTCCCGGCTTGCCACTTTTCCGGAGACTGCCCCATCATTCATTAGCAGGTATCATGGTTTCACTCGAAATGACAATACTGACTTTAACTTGTCATTTCGAGCGAAGCCGAGAAATCTCAGAGAATTTCAGTGGATTTAATTATTGTGTTTTAAACTCATTAATAATACGAATTTATTGAATGTAATACAATAGGAATTGAAGCATCTCTGGCAGCAAAAAATTAGAAGACGGAAATTTCCGGTATTTAATCCTAAATCTAAAACTTTTATTATGTTACTGTTTAGAAAAACCGCCAGAAAATTCAAACCATTTCATATTTGAACCATCAGCATCTATTTCAAAGATCTCAAACCGCCGTTCTCTATCGCAAGAGTTAAATATTATCTTTGTGCCGTCCGGAGACCATGACGGATAAAGGTAAGTAATCAGATTTTGCCCCTGAGTAATTTTCATAACTTCTGTTCCATCAGAATTGACAACACAAATATCACCTTGAGAATTCTCACTAAATGAACTGAATAGTATTTTTGAACCGTCAGGTGACCACTTTAATGTGTGAATCATTGAATGCCCCAGTAAGACTTTTCTCTCTGAGCCATCTGTGTTAATTAGTATAATTGAGGAATTATCAGAGACGTACGCAATTTTTGAGCCGTCAGGTGACCAAGCCGGGTAATCACAACTAACCGGTTCATCAGTTATCTTAGCTTTACCTGAACCGTCTGAATTCATTACAAATATATCTCTTATGTTGTATTTCCTTTGAGAGGAATATACTATCTTGTCCCCATCAGGAGACCAGCAGGGATTAGAACAGGAAACTGAATCAAACGTTAATTGAGTTATATTAGTCCCGTCAGTTTTTATCGTAAATATTCTACTCCTTCCATATTCTGGTGTAAAAAAGACAACTTTGTCTTCAGTGGGAGATATTTCAGGAGAGAGAATCAATTCACCTTCAAATATCATCTCAGGATCTCTTCCGCTACGATCGGCAGTAAACAATTTACCTGAACCGTAACTTTGCTCAACAAATAATATCCGATCCCCATTCCTTAGAATAGAGGGATACATATATCCATGATCGACCAAATGTGTTCTAATATCACCTGGGGATACGATACAATTAAATAGAAAAATTATGGGTATTAAAGTGTGCTTTTTCATATACCCTCCTGCATTTTTCCCAATAATATTGCTCACTTTGTAATACAATAATAAACCAGATTTATTCCAATCAATCATAATGTAAAATGGAGCTATGGTACTTGATATTAATAGAGGTATGGTAAAGGAGTTTTAAAAACAGGAATTTCTTTTTAAATAATTAATAGACTGGATTCCTGCTTTCGCGAGAATGACAACAAGTGAATACTCTTTTTATCCTAAAGAATAATACAGGTTAGTCAATAAAGGTCCCCTCTGATAGCGCTACACCTGCAGGATTTCCTGGTCTTTGGCTTCTACGACCTTGTCGATCTGTTCAGTATGTGAATCGGTAAGTTTCTGGACTTCATCAAGGGACTTGTACATCTCGTCTTCCATGATCTCTTTGTCTTTCTCAAGCTTTTTAAGCTTATCGTTAGCATCCCTTCTGATGTTCCTGATAGCGATCTTGCTGTCTTCCCCGAATTTATGAACGACCTTGACAAGTTCTTTTCTTCTTTCTTCTGTAAGCTGCGGTATGGCTATTCTAATCAATGTGCCGTCATTGGCAGGATTCAGCCCGAGGTCTGACGCGAGGATGGCTTTTTCGATTACTCCTACCTGGGATTTATCCCAGGGCTGTATCGTGATCAGCCTCGGATCCGGTATATTAATTGTCGCGAGCTGGTTCAGAGGCATCATCTGGTCATATGCCTCTACTTTTATACCGTCAAGCAGCGCAGTAGTTGCTTTTCCTGTCCTGATATGAATAAGCTCATCGCGGAGAACATCAACCGCTTTACCCATTCTTTCTTCGGCGTCTAATAAGACTTCGTCAATCATATTAGTCTCTCACTGTTGTTCCGACTTTTTTTCCGTTAACAATCTTGGTAAGATTACCGTCTACCGAGAGGTTAAAAACCAGGATCGGGACATTGTTGTCCATAGCCAGAGTGACCGCTGTCGGATCCATGACCTTCAATCCTTTCTTCACCACCTCGATATATGTTAGCTGTGAGTATTTCTTTGCATCTGAGTGTTTCTTTGGATCTTTATTGTAGATCCCGTCGACACGCGTTCCCTTGAGAATGATATCTGCTTCCATCTCCACCGCTCTCAGTGCTGCCGCTGTATCTGTTGTGAAATTCGGATTACCCGTTCCTGCTGCAAAAATGACTATTCTTCCCTTTTCCAGGTGTCGTAATGCCCTTCTGCGAATGAATGGTTCGGCTATCTGTTCCATGCTGATAGCTGAACAAAGACGCGTTACCGCCCCGTACCTTTCGAGATGGTCCTGGAGGGCGATGCAATTAATTACTGTGGCAAGCATACCCATGTGGTCACCGGCTATCCTCTGCATTCCGTCATCCTCTACGGATACACCACGGAAGATATTACCTCCTCCGATAATTATCCCGATCTCAATGCCTTTTTTGTAAATATTGAAGATCTCTCTTGAGACAGTATCAATTATGGTGTGGTCAATCCCAAAATTCTTTTTGCCGGCGAGGAGCTCGCCACTTACCTTCAGAATGATACGCTTAAATCGTGGTGACGACATAGAAGCTTTTTCAGTTGTTTTGATGTACCCGTCAGATTCTACAAAAAAAAAGGGAAGTTAAATTAACCTTCCCCGATTTTAAATCTTGCAAAACGCTTAATAGCGATATTCTCACCGATCTTCGCTTTCATTTCAGTGATGAGATCGGTCACTGTAATTGATGTATCCTTAATAAAGGGCTGCTCAAGCAGAACAACCTCTTTATAGAATTTTTCTATCTTTCCTTCTGCGATTTTTTCAATAACCTTTTCAGGTTTTCCTTCATTCTGAGCCTGTTCGCGGAAAATTTCCAGTTCGCGGTCGATGACAGATTTATCTACTTCCTCCCTGGTTACAACCATCGGCATAGCTGCAGCAACTTGCATCGCCAGGTCTTTTGCGAGGTTTTTGAAATCATCTGTTTTGGCTACAAAGTCAGTTTCGCAGTTCAGCTCGAGGAGTACACCGAGTTTGCTTCCTGAATGGATATAAGCCTCGATTACACCTTCGGATACTTCTCTTTCTGTCCGTTTCTCTGCCTTTGCTCTGCCCTTCTTGCGCAGAATATCTACTGCTTTTTCGACATCACCATCAGCCTCAACCAGTGCTTTCTTGCAATCCATCATCCCGGCGCCGGTTTTGTCTCTAAGTTCTTTTACTAATCCTGCTTTTATTTCCATGATAACTTTTAATCTCCTGCTTAAGCCATTTGTTCTTCTGGTTCTTTCTTCTCTTCAACGGGTGTAGGTACATCTTTGGAAGTTACTTCCAATATCGAATCGGCAAACACACGGGTAATCAACTCAATCGACTTGTACGAATCATCATTTCCCGGTACCGGAAAGTCGATCCTGTCCGGTTCGCAGTTCGTATCGAGGATTGCAAAGATCGGAATATCAAGTCTGCGCGCTTCATGTACAGCAATTGAATCCTTATTGATATCTGAAACGAATACAGCATCAGGAAGCTTGACCATATCAGCTATACCTTCGAGAACCTTAAGCAGTTTGTCTTTCTGCTTGGTCAGCTTCAGACCTTCTTTCTTGGTCAGTTTATCAAAGGTACCGTCAATCTCACTTTTTTCAAGCGTTCTGAGTCTCCTTATATTCTTCTTGATTGTGTTGAAATTTGTGAGAGTACCACCAAGCCATCTTTCAGTCATGAAAAACTGGTTGCATCTCTGGGCATGAAACTTCAGTATATCCCTTGCCTGTTTTTTTGTTCCAACGAAAAGAACCTTTCCGCCTTTCTTCACTATCTCAACAACAGCATCACATGCCTGATCGAGGCACTGCTGGGTTTTTTTAAGATCGATAAGATAGATCCCGTTCTTTTCCATGAAAATATATTTCCTCATTTTCGGATTCCACCTTCTTGTCAGGTGTCCGAAATGAGTTCCCGCGTTCAATAAATCTTCTAGACTGGCTCTTGGCATAATACTCGAATATACCTCTCTAATTGGTTTAACGTTTTGAGAACTGGAAACGCTTGCGAGCACCCTTCTGACCGTATTTCTTTCTTTCAACTTTACGGGCATCGCGCGTCAGATATTTCTCTTTTCTTAGTTTTACCCTGTATTCTTCATCCACTTTAGCCAGCGCTCTCGAAATACCGAGACGCATGGCTCCGGCCTGGCCTGACAGACCACCGCCGTTAACTCTGGCGATGATATCATAGTTTCCGGATACTTCCAGAAAATCCAGAGGTTTCAGGATAAGGCTTTTAAGAGTATCTCGCTTGAAATGTTCAAGTATATCTCTCTTATTAACCTGGATATTGCCCTTTCCGGGCATAATCCTCACTCTTGCAATGGATGTTTTTCTTTTGCCTACTGCGGCGTATACGTCTTCCTTAGTCATATTGTATTATCTTTTATGTTCCTAATTCGAGGACTTCCGGATTCTGCGCTTTGTGCGGATGTTCAGGGCCTGCATAGACCTTCAAGTGTTTCAGTATCTTCCTTCCCAGGCTGTTCTTGGGAAGCATTTTCCTGATAGCCGTATGCACAACGAATTCCGGATCAGTCTCCATCATTTTCTTTAAGGGTATAGTTTTCAGATTCCCGATATAACCTGTAGCCCTGTAATAGTTCTTCTGATCGATCTTGTTACCGGTCATTCTGACTTTATCTGCATTTATTACTACAACAAAATCTCCAACGTCCTGATGAGGTGAAAAATAAGGTTTATGTTTACCTCTCAGAATCGCCGCAACTTTGCTTGATAATCTACCGAGAATCTGATCGGATGCATCAACGACAAACCATTTTTTCTCGATATCAGTATTCTTTATAATGAATGTTTTCACAGTTTTATACCGATTTAACCTGACTTCACTAAATTTACAGACTTATAATTTAAATATTTATTCTTAATTTGTCAATAAAATATTATATAATACTTATTAATATTAATAAGTATTTAACCAAATGCGTTTATTATTTACAACACCTACGGCTTTTCCGCGAAGTTTTTTTCCAAGAAAACTCGAATTTTCTGACCTGGAATAGAATTCTTTCTTCTCTACAGTCCAATTTTGAGTGGGATCGATTATACTTAATTCGGCCTGAACGCCTTCCTTTAACTCAGGAATATCGATTCCAACTACCTTTCTCGGATTCACTACCAGCAGATCGATCAAACTCTTTATTTCATCAAATCCCTTTTTGTCTACTAAATCGGTTAATAATACTCCGACAGCAGTCTCAAGTCCTGTTACACCGAAGGCTGCCTGGTCGAATTCTCCCTCTTTGTCATCTGTATGGTGCGGAGCATGGTCTGTGGCGATAGCGTCTATTGTTCCGTCTTTCAGCCCCTTGATTACAGCATTCACATCCTTTCGGGTTCTCAGCGGAGGATTCATCTTGAAATATGAGTCGTATGTCTCACATGCCTTGTCTGTTAGTACGAAATGATGCGGAGTTACTTCTGCTGTGACGTTAATGCCTTTAGATTTCGCTTTTCTCACAAGGTCTACCGACGCAGCGGTGCTGACATGTGCAATATGAACTTTGC
>JANQEH010000025.1 GCA_028278455.1 bacterium | reverse complement strand
CTTACTGAGAAGAAAGAATCTCAGTCTTTTATAATTAAACTTTTGACAGGCTGTTTTCTAGGATTTGTTATTCTTTCATTAGTGATTCTAAAGATATATAATGAAAGAACGAAAATGTCCAATCTGCTCAATACGCTGATAAAGAATCTTCCCCATCCATTTTATATAGTTAATGCGAACGATTATTCGATTGATTATTCGAATACGGCTTTGACTGGGGATTATCTCACTAATTTAAACAAACATACCTCTCAGGATCATACGAAGACGGAAGCAGGTGTATTACCGAAGTTTATTCAGACTGTAAATATTGATAAAGTAATCAGGACAAAAGTCGTGCAGGTTACTGAATTTTCCTTCAGTGATAAGGATGGACACCCGAAATATTATGAGGCTTATGGATTTCCTGTCCTTTCCAAGACTGGAGAAGTAGAGAAAATAATTGAATATGGTTTCAATATAACCGAGCGCAAATTATCCGATGAGAGGTATCATGATCTCCAGAAACAATTTTATCGTACGGAACGTCTTGCAGCGATAGGTAAACTTTCTGCAAGTGTAGCGCATGAGATTAATAATCCCTTGCAGGCAATTGTTGATAATATTGATTACGTCGAATATGCATTGGATGAAGATTTTCCTGAGACGAGTAGTCTGCAGCAGGTAAAGATAGGCGTTGATCGCATTACAAAGACCGTCCAGCAGCTGCTTGATATAAACAGACCGAAAGTTAACGCTAAGGAGCAGGTTTCGATAAATGAAATAATAAGGTCAACTCTCAGTCTTCTTCAGAATCAGTTCAAGATAAGAAATATTGATGTAAATAAGAATCTCTGCAATGAAAAGATCGAAGTATATGCTATTCAACAGGAATTATTTCAGGTGTTTCTGAACTTGTTTTTAAACGCTTTCGATGCAATGGTCAATGGGGGGATACTTACAGTTACAACCTCTATAAGCGAAGGACAGATTGAAATTTTAATAAAGGATACTGGTATAGGAATACATGAAAAAAATATTGACAGTATCTTTGAACCATTTTTCTCAACAAAGACTGAATTGATGGGGATGGGGCTTGGCCTGACAACGGCAAGGAGTATAATAGAAAGTTTTAAAGGGCAAATTGAAGTTGAGAGTACTTTTAAAGTAGGTACAACTTTCAGAATTGTTTTTGAATCATTAAGGGAGGAACTATGAGTATTGACAGAATACTGGTGGTTGAAGATGATCCGCAACTTCTGCCAAGCTTTAAGAGAACTTTAACGGAGGCTGGATATGAGGTTTATACAGCAAATAACGGAATAGAAGCTCTTGAATTATTAAGGTCAAATACATTTGAACTAATTCTTACTGATATTGTGATGGAAGGTCTCAATGGTCTTCAATTACTCGAAGAGGCAAGAAAGATCTATCTTAAGACACCTATAATATTAATTACAGGATTCAGCTCTATTAAAAATGCAGAGGATGCAATAAGATATGGGGCAAATGATTACCTTGTGAAACCTTGTGAAAAGTCAGAACTAACGAGAAGAGTTTCGCTGGCGATTGAGAAGTCAAGAATGGAAGAATCCTTAAAAATGGATAGTTTTCTTGAAAATACCCAGGAAGTCCTATTAATGTTTGCCAGATACCTGGATATTCCCTTAGAAAACTTAATGCACTATTCGCAGCTTCTCTCAAATAATCTTGTTTACAATAATTCAGATAAGGATGATTATTCCCTGATCCATACCGGTAAACGGATAGAATACTGGGTACAGAGAATGTCCGAAACGGTGACTGAGATGAAGAATTTCGATGCTAAAATCGAAAAGACTAAATATAATACAGACTATAGTAAACTGAAGGAAATGTTTAAAGCAGCAAAGCAAAATATTGAAGAAGATTTAGGGATGAGAGAAGAATAACAATGGATATCTATCTAAAACTTGATCATTATAATAATTAGTTTGAAAATACCTTGAATATTACTTTCCAACCAAGTAACTTATAATACATCAATAAAAAATAAATAGCATTTCCATTTTGTAAAGGGAATAATATGCCTACGGAAACTATCGGTAATGAAAATACCGAAAAAAGAGATGACCAGCCTGAAATACTGTCAAATTCCGAAATCAGAGAGATTTGTGAAAGAATTAATAACATAAAAACCGAACCGGTAAAGGATGATGAGATCGCTGTACTTGAAACGTCTTTAGGAACAATCAAATTTAAGTTTTTCCCTCATGCAGCGCCTAACCACTGTGCAAGTTTTAAGAAGCTCGCCAATAACGGCTTTTATGATTGGACTCTTTTTCATCGGGTTGCTGTAAACTTTGTGATACAGGGTGGTGACATTTTCAGCAGGAATGACGATCCATCTGATGACGGCTCAGGTGATCCGGGATTCAATCTGGATGCGGAATTTAGTGATATTTCCCATAAAAGGGGGATAGTTTCGACAGCTCGTCAGCTTAACGATGTAAACACCGGCAACAGCCAGTTTTTTATTATGCATGCTAACCATCCAAGGTTGAACGGAGAATACTCGGTATTCGGTGAGGTGATTGAAGGATTAGAGATAGTAGATGAGATAGCAGGAGTCCCGGTGAAATTATCACGGCCTCTCGATCCGGTTTATATCAGGAAAGCGAGGGTTATAAGCAGCAAGTAAAACAACAACAGGGGGAGTAATGCTAAGAATACTGAAAATCGCAATTATTATTACGGCAATACTATACCTGCCTTTTTCCGCAATCAGCCAGGAAGGGAATCCTGATAATGACTTCCGGATCTCAACTCCGGATGCAGAGGGTATGGATCCGGGGCCATTAGAAGAACTCAAAGAACTTGTACTCAACGAAAGAAAATATCCGAATATTCACAGTATCCTCGTAGTACGTAACGGCTGTCTGGTTTACGAGGAATATTTCGGAGGATTTAACAAAGAAAGGCTGCACATGCAGCAATCGGTCACAAAAAGTTTTACATCCGCAGTAATCGGGATTGCAATAGGACAGGAGATTATTAAAGGAGTTGAAGAGAAAGTTATTGGTTTTTTTCCGGAAATGAAAGAACTGCAAAACATGGATGAGAAGAAGAGGACAATCACACTGAAAGACCTGTTGACAATGAGAAGCGGTACTGATTATCATGAGAGGGGCCCTGGATCACCCCATTATCAGCTGAATGCATTACGTAACGGGTGGGACAGATTCTACCTTGAAAGGCCTATGGTTTCCGTTCCCGGTACCCGTTACCTTTATGATAGCGGAGGTGTTATCCTGATGTCTGCTATATTAAAAAACCTTACCGGTACTCATGCGGATGTCTTCATGGAGGAAAATCTGTTCAAGCCGCTTGGTATAAAAAATTTCAGATGGTTCAGAAACCAGGAGGGGCATCCTCATACCGGTGGGGGGCTTAGCCTCAGGCCTCGCGATATGGCGAAATTCGGCCTCTTATATCTTAACAGGGGCAAATGGGGTGATAAACAAATAATCCCGGATTGGTGGATTGATGAATCTTTTAAGAGGCATGTTGAATTTGAGGATAACAAGTGGTCAAAAGAGATTGGTTACGGTTACCTATGGTGGATACAACCGCCAGATCCCGATGGCGACGGAGAAATACCTGTCTTCGCAGCCAGAGGGGCATACGGACAGTTTATCTTCGTCATTCCTGAGCATAATATGGTGGCTGTTGTTACAGCCAGAGGACAGACATCCGAAGAATTCAGAAATCCAATACTCTTCTTGTACAGTCATATACTTAAATCTGTTCATAATTAAAAATACTTTGGATAATACTATATAAATGCAGGATTAATTCTATGAAATGGTGGTTCAGGCAGAAGCTGCATTTCCAGATAGTGATCTCGATTATCGTCGGGGGAATGATTGGTTCATTTTACGTTGATGGGGCGGTATTTATTAAACCGTTAGGAGATATATTCCTTAGGCTGCTGAAAATGCTGATTATACCTCTGACACTGTTTACCCTCACCGGGGCAATAATATCAATGAAGGATATCCGAACTCTCAGAAGGCTTGGCGGTATGATGCTGCTGTACTGCATCCTCACTTCAACATTGGCGGCGGTTATAGGTGTATTTTTCGGAATAGTTGTGCAACCGGGAAAGGATTCTACTGGAATTCTTGATACAGGGGAGCCTACGGGAGCAGCACCGGAATTCGATTTTCTTGAAAATATTGTATCATGGATACCTGTAAATCCATTCAATGCAGTCGCAGAAGGGAATATAATGCAGGTAATAATTATTGCCATCATTATTGGTACTGCGCTGTTAATAATGGGAAAAAGATCAGAAAGGTTATGCAGTCTTATTAATGACGGAGCGGATCTGATGATCAGGATTACAGAGATGATAATGAAACTTGCCCCTTATGGAATACTGGCCCTGACCGCAAACTTGTTCGTAAAGATCGACAGCACTTTCCTATTCGAAGTATCGAGGTTCTTTGTATCATTCTATGCCGGTATACTGTTTATTTTTATCGTTTTGTATCCCTTGCTAATCAGGTTAATTGGGGGTATTGGCCCTGTAACCTTTTATAAAAACATATCACCTGCGATACTTGTGGCAGTAAGCACCACTTCCAGCGCAGCAACACTCCCGGCTTCAATGAAGGTTGCAGGAGAGGAGCTTGGTATTTCAAAAACAGTATGGGGATTTACTCTCCCATTCGGCCTGACCGTAAATATGGATGGCGCTGCAGCAGTTTTTGCCACGATCGCAGTATTTGGAGCAAATCTTCATGGGATCGAAATGGGATCAATGTTTATTATTAAAACTGTTATCATCAGCATGATCCTTTCTGTCGCAAATGCCGGTATAAAGGGGAGCGGAATAGTTATGTCTTCCGTTCTACTGCAGTCGCTGAATATGCCTCTTGCACTGATCCCTGTCCTTGCAGCTGTCTGGCCTGTTCTCGATGTAGGGACGACAACAGCAAATATCACTGGAGATCTTACCGGTACAGTTATTATAAGCAGGAAGGCCAATATCTAAACTTTTTCTTGAATGTTTTATCAAATTGAAATAAATTAAAGTTTGAACTGTATAGAGTTTTAAACCATTGTTTATTCGAGCAGTCTATTACTCATTACAATATCCCCGAAAGAATTTGTTTTATAGAATCCTGAAGACATTATTATAATATCACTATAACAGGAGTGTCGCTGTGAAGAAAATAACTATTATATCATTTTGCATTTTGATTATGCTCAGTGCAATTGCAGGTGCACAGGTCAAACCAAGCGGTGAAGAAACCTTCAAACATATCCGGTATCTTGCTTCTGATGATTTAAAGGGAAGAAAACCCGGTACACCGGAATACCGGGAGGCAGCAGAGTATGTCCGGGATAAGATGATCGAATACGGCCTTCAGCCGGGTGCGGAAGAGGAAAACTGGTACCAGATGGTCCCTATGAGGCACTGGCAGTACTTTCAGCAGCCCATAAGGCTCAAAATGACTTCACCGATGAAAAGAGAATATTTTGCAGGAAGGGGCAGAGACTATCAACCTGTAAGAGGCACAGGCAGTGGAAAAGTCAAAGGAAAGGTAGTTTTCGCAGGTTACGGGATCGTATCGCCCTCGAACAGCTGGGATGATTATGGCAATATCGATGTTAAGGGAAAGATTGTAATGATCATACCCGATGCGCCTAAGTCAATGACCGGTACATTTTCTGAAGAAGAAAGATCTTCGGTTGAGAAAGTTAAGATCGCAGTTGAAAAAGGTGCCAAAGGTATTATCTTCATGAATACTCCTCCGGTGGATTACGGCAGTTTCCGGGTAAGTATGAGGCGGTACAACTGTCCGGAAGGTTTCGTTGTAATGATAGCAAACCGCAGCCTTGTTGATCACCTTTTCTATTCATCTAATATCAGCTGGAAATATCTCGTCAGCCGAACGATCCGCGAAAAAAAATCCTTTACGACTGATCTCGATATTGAAGTCGAGATGGAAGCTCATTCTGAACAGCGCAGCATTGAATCGCCGAATGTCATCGGGATTCTTCCTGGTACTGATCCCGGATTGAAAGACGAATACATAGTGATCGGCGGACATCTTGACCACCTTGGTGTCGGGATAGACGGATTTGTATATAACGGTGCAGACGATGATGCATCGGGTGTTGCCGTTGTTCTGGAAGTAGCCAGAGTCCTGAACGAAAATAATTTCAAGCCAAAAAGAACAATATTGTTTTGTGCATGGACTGGTGAGGAAATGGGGCTGGTGGGCTCTTCATATTACACAAGAAATCCGGTATACCCTCTCGACAGAACTGTAATTTACCTAAATATGGACATGGTTGGACAGGGTGACACAGATATGTATATCGGCGGAATGTATGTTTATCAGGACCTTTTCAACATCGCTACGAAGAACCTGAGTTCACGTTTCGATGGAAAATTGAACTATCGGTATAACTATCGAGGCTCCGACCATTCTTCTTTCCTCAGGGAGGGAGTTCCCTGGATTAGTCTCAGATCCGGAGGACTGCTCAGCAGAAAACTCGATGACGAGCATCCTGAATATCATCTGCCGGGGGATATGTCCAATACTATTGACATCGAAGCGCTAGATTGTGCTGCAGAGTATCATTACACTATTATTACCACTTTAGCTAACTCGAGTGAGGACCTTCTCGATCCAATGCATAAAATAAATTTCGTTCACAAGGACGCAACTGTAGTAGACCTTCACTGCGATACTGCCATGAGATTGGAGAATGGAGAGGATGTTTCCGGTAATACACGCGGCCACATAGACATTCCGAAACTTAAGGAAGGCGGCGTCGATCTGCAGGTCTTTGCATGTTATGTCGGACCTCCTACAAACGAAACCGAAAAGAACAACGCCGGGAAAAAGATCTTCAACATGATCGATGATGTTCATCAGATGTTGAATGAAAATCCTGACGATCTCGTTCTTATTGAATCTGCTAATGACTATTTCAGGAACAGAAGCTCCGGAAAGACAGGTGTACTGATAGGCATCGAAGGAGGATACGCGATTGAAAATGAGATCAGTATGCTCCGTGCTTTCTACCAGTCAGGTGTCAGGCTAATGACTTTGACGCATTGGACACATACAGACTGGGCGGATGCTTCCGGTGATCCCGAACCAATCTTCGGCGGCCTGACCGAGTTCGGTGAAGAGGTAGTAAAGGAGATGAACGATCTCGGAATGATAGTAGATGTCTCCCATGTGCATGACGAGACCTTCTGGGATGTTATCAGGATTTCCGACGATCCCGTGGTTGCTTCCCATTCCTGCGCAAGAGCGCTCGCCGGCCATTTCAGAAATCTATCCGACGATATGCTGAAAGCCCTAGCGGAGAACGGCGGAATGATAGGTATAAATTATTACCCTGGTTTTCTGAGTGCAGAATTCGAAGCAAAAAGCCGCGAATTGTGGGTAGAGCTGACCCAGAAGCATGGACTACCGTCAGATTATACTGAGCTTCTGAAACAGGACAGGGCAAAACAGCAGGCTTTCTTCAGGGAATACGGTCCTGCTGTCCAGAGGATGATGCAAACAGAAGTACCTGTAAATGTCAAGACAGTTGTAGACCATATCGATCATATAGTCAAAGTGACGGGAAGCGCCGATCATGTCGGTCTCGGTTCGGATTTCGACGGGATCAGCCAGGCACCGGTTGGCCTCGAGCATACAGGAAAACTGCCTGCGATCACGAAGGAGCTTTTTGACAGGGGATACAATGAGCAGGACATCAGAAAGATCCTTGGCGGAAACTTCATCAGAATCCTCAGAGAAGTCTGCGATAAATAAGGTTTTTATAACACCGGAGCAGGTTTTAATCCCGCTCCGGTAATAGCGATTATCTATCATCAAATAAAATCCCGGTTTGGATATGAGTATTCAAACCGGGACTAATATATCTGAAGAATTAGATAATTATTATTTAATAACCACCATTTTTCTGATCTGTGTGAAATTACCTGCGACAATCCTATAGAAATACGTTCCGCTTGCTGAATTCGAAGCATCCCATTTTACAGAGTGAAAACCGGCAGACCTGGGAGATTCGACCAGTTTCGCAACTTCCTGACCAGTAACATTGTAGACTGTAATAGTAACAAAAGCTGCTTTCGGAAGTTGATACCTGATTTCTGTAATAGGATTGAACGGATTAGGAAAGTTCTGTGATAAACCGAATTTATTTGGTATGATTTTCTCTCCGAAATCACTTCTCTTCTCCATTGGATCTCCGTAAGTAGAAGCAACATTCGATTTTAACGATTCATAATTATTAGTATCAACAACGGTTACAGAATATGTATAGTATGGATCAGGTGAGCCTTCTCCAATCGTAACCGTGAAGTCTGTATAAGACGTAGTCTCCGAGGTGCCAATACACGACCATGCTGCTCCGGTCTTTCTGTAAACATTAAAGTAATCGGTCTTGTCTTCATTATCTGTCCAGGATAATTGAACCGGATTTCCTGTCGAAGTTGGATTAGTTATTGATAAACCTGTCGGAGTGGCAGGCTGGTCATATTCATCAAGGTCCAACTCTCCCGAATAATTATCATCTTTATTGGGATTCTGATAGTTGCTTGTTAAGGTCTTTACACGCGGCTCTGCGTAATCATGAACCTCTTCTACCGAAACATAATCGCCGGCGTCGCCGTCATCAGCAGTATTGTTATAGAGTCCAGAGAGTATTTGAGCTGTGTAATAACCATGCCCCTTCCCGTTATAAGTATACCCTTCCCCTGCAACTTCATCATCATCACATGCAGCGCAGTTTACACCATAAGTCATATAATCCGGAAAAATTCCGGAATGACAGGCATCTAATATAGTACCGAACCGGTTATTGCTCCCATTATCGCTAATCTCGTCTTCAAGATCTTCCGGTTTAATTGCATCCTTATCGTTAGGATCGTATTCATATGGGCATAGACCATCGCTTTCATCATACGGAGTAGAATAATCATAATCCCCATGTCCGGCAAAATAAAAAAGATTCATATGTGATGCATCGAGATCCATTCCGGATATGGCGGTTAAGATAGCAGTCTTGGTTGCATAACTATCTTTCAGAGTATTAAATTCACCAATAATATCCCAGTTTTGGTGCGTTCTAAGAAAAGTGTACATATCATCGACATCATTCTCGCAGCAAGTCAGGTCACGTAGGTATTGGTAATCATCAATTCCAATCAAGACAGCCTGGTATTCCTGCGATTGAGCAGAACCTGCCGGGAAAAAGACTGTTATCAGCAGAAATAGCAAAATATCTTTTCTATTCATTTTATCCTCCTGGTTAATTAGCATTTTCCATATTTATTTATCTCTTTTACCTGGACTTGGCGCTGTTTTCTCGAATCCGTTATTCCTGAATCCGGATTCTGATCCCTTTAATATGCGGGACCAGCTTTTTCCATCATTAGAAATTTCAATTACATGAGTGTTACAAAATGAAGCATTTTTAGCTGATATTTCAGGATCACCATACCTGAAAGCATCTATGCCCGAATCTCTCATATCTTTTGTGCTCAATTCAATATATCCGCCGTTGTTAAACATGGATATTCCCTTCACCATTATAAGATTTTTCTGTTTTCCCCATTCGTCTTCGAATTTTTTTCTGTTGTTGCACAGAATAAGACATTCGCCGGATTTGATTTTATATCCACCTTTCTTTTCATCGATCATCAGCATATTGGGAGTCCTGATATTAGAGAGCCGGAAACCGGAGAGAACAAGGGGAGTATCTGTGGGATTATAAATTTCAATCCAACTGTTTGTTCTGTTGTTAGCATCAAGAAAAACCTCGCTGAATATCAATCCCTTGCTGTATTCCTGTGCTATTAGGGGAATTGACAACAGTAGGATAGCCGATACAGTTAACAGGCTGATGCAAATTTTTGATAGATGTTTCATCGAAACCTCCATAAAGATTAGAATGGTTATTATTTAAGTTGTTGTTATCCTGTATGGAAAATAAACGCCCTGATATTACTGTATAAAAATTATCACCTTCTCTTATATGTCCTTTAATTATCCTGGTAATTAGTGTCCGGTAATAATACGATAATAGAAAACAAAACATAATGTTAAAAAACTGCTTGTACAATTGGAAATATTGGACTTTGGACTCAAAAAAACATTTGTCATTAAATAAAAGTGACCGTCGTTCCCGCAGATCTTAAGCGGGAATCCAGAAAACAAGGTACTTGTCATGATATAGAGTTCCTATTAATCACACTAATATTAGTTTCGCTATTTTTTGATATACACCTCCTTTC
>JANQEH010000313.1 GCA_028278455.1 bacterium | reverse complement strand
CCCAGATCCTCCCGAAGCTGAAGTCCATCCCCGCTCGGCCGGGCAACAGAAGATCCGTCTCCTGAATTGTCACGTTCCCTGTTTGGGGATTCACGTCCCACGCTTTTTCGTTAAACGGCAGGTTTAACCCGGCATCGTACCGGCTGTCTGTTTGGCCGAAGACCGGGAGACTGAGACAGGACAGAAGAAACAGGATGAAGAGAGTCCGAAAAAAATTACCGCCTACTTTCATCAAAACAATTCCTTTTTTTACACACTTTATTTACAAATTACTTTTATTCTCAAATAAACGGCTGTAATAACGCCGAAAAGATAATATTCGCGTCAATCACTAAGACCATCGAGAATCCTATCTTTGTTATTTTTCCACCATGTATTTGTTACCTCATCCGCCAATTCAGCAATCTGCTCATCTGTAGCTTGTGATTCCGCAATGATTTGTTGACCTCGAATCATATCTATCGAATCCCGAAGCATTTCATTCTCATATACTTCCTCGGCTGGTATGGTTATTTGATAGATCTCATTTTTGACTGAAACCTCTGTACTCATCTCATTGCCTCAATGCTTATATGGACTGCTTTTCACCTGTCTCCCCCACCCCTTCTTTCATATAAGAAGATGAAAGAGATTGTGGAACTACCTGCACAGAAAACAGTTCCCCCGGCAACCTTTTTCAGGACTTCAGGTACGGGGAAATGGGAATAAACGAAAATGGTTTTTCTATGCATGGTACAACTCCTTTTTTAAAATAGTTCAGTGGATTATATTCTGTATATGAACTTGATTTTGATACTATTAAATGATATCTTTTATCTGTGAATAGCAAGCAACGGAAAACACTCGAAGCTGTTTTCACCGATCCGGTTAAATCCAATATTCGCTGGACCGACATCGAATCGTTACTGCAATCTCTGGGTGCTGAAATAAAAGAGGGAGCAGGCTCCAGAGTCGGGTTTTCGCTACATGGTGTTGATATTGTTCTCCATCGACCTCATCCACAAAAAGAAACCGACAAAGGTTCTGTTAAATCGATTCGAAAGTTTTTTATAAACGCAGGAGTAAAAATATGAAATATAAAGGCTATTACGGCATTGTGAATTTCGATGAAGAAGCCAGACTTTTTCATGGGGAGGTCATCGGCTTACGCGATGTTATCACTTTTCAAGGACGGACCGTCGACGAACTGGAAAAAGCCATGGCTGATTCTGTCGATTTTTATCTTGATTGGTGCGCGGAACGAAAGAAAAAGCCGGAAAAGCCTTTTTCCGGTAAGTTTATCATCCGCACCTCTCCTGAAATTCATAGCCGTGCGGCTTTAGCCGCTGCTCGTGTCGGCCTATCATTAAACAAATATGTTGAAAAAGCTATTGAGGATGAGACACACCAGGTATTAACCTCATAGCTTTTTTCTACCCCTTCTCTTCATTATGAAAGAACACTCGAGATTACAAGCTAAAATCAATCCTCTCAACCTGGAAACGAAGATTTTTTACTAGCGATAGACCGATATTCATATAAAAAAATATATCTATAAATTGGCACTCATGGTCGCCACCTGCCAATAGCATGCCATTTTATACTAGTACCACCTGCATACGTCGTTGCCCATTGAAAACTACTTAGAGCATATGAACCGCCGGTTCTCATCTCCAACTCTCTTCTTTGTATTTGGGTA
Source organism: bacterium (assembly GCA_028278455.1). GTDB lineage: Bacteria > SM23-31 > SM23-31 > SM23-31 > SM23-31 > JANQEH01. Next base: position 2,219 of record JANQEH010000313.1, on the reverse strand, counting down.
CCATCAGAGATTGTTGTAATACTAGAAGAAATATCTGAAATAGAGCCGCCAAATGATAGCGGGTATGTATGGGTTACCCATCCGCTTCCTGATGAGGAATCACTACCCCACTGCCCCAACGTACCATCGACTTCTTTTCGCCATCTTCCATTACTAGTACTGCCAGCATCGCTGTACCCGATCAAATCCCACGTACCCGATCCGTCGGATTGAAATTGCGCAAATCCTCCAACATCTCCCTCAATCTTCAAATCACTTTGATAACTCAAACCGGTACCGCTGAACAGAATAGCATTCCCTGCGGTCTTCATAGTGACGTAGACGATCATCCCGGTGTTTTCTGATGACACGGTAGGAAGACTTATCGTCACATCACTCGCGGAAGCGTCCACTTTTACCGTTGTCATGGTATACGACAGCCCGTTCACCGGCGGTGTCCAGGATGTCTCTCCTGTTACCTCGTAGATCTTCGGCAGAATGGAACTGCTTGAAACAAGGACGTCCCCTCCCGCTGTTACCCGCATCGCCTCCTGGGCCGGGAGGAAAGAGATACTGATAAAGAGAAGAATGATAACATAAATAATTTTTTTCATTTGACTTTTCTCCATTAATTCATCAATGATATTTGGATAGTTTCATTACTTTCATTTGTTCCAAGGATCTTTCATCTATCATTTCCAATACGACAGCAACCAGAGTCTGAGTTGTCCTGTTCCTCCACCGCCAGCTTCGCATCCCCAATAAAATTTCAAATCTTCCGTAAGTGGTATATTCACTTCTCCACATTGGTAAGTGGCGTAACGATAATCATTTGTTGCGCCTATCTTGGGAATATTGCGGGTGGCATATGATCCGGCAAAGGGCAGCGAATTATTATCGGTAAAATACCAAAACCTGTATTTATAAGACGTGGAGGGTTCTACTTCTAACATATACGAACACTTTATCCATTTTGTTCCTGCAGGTACGAAGGAAGCCATATCTTTAGTCTGCCATGATGTGTGCGATCCGCTACTATACAGTATTCTCTTGCCGTCACTGTTCACCGCGGGAACTTCATACATCCCTCCTATACTCGATTCACCAGGCACAGGTTGATACACACCCCCTGTTTGTTCCCAAGCCGTTCCGGAGCTAATAAACGAAACATAGTGTCCCTTTATTTCCAAAAGGGGTGTGTAATCCAACATCGTTCCTGATATTGATACCGAGTATCCTGAAGCACTACTGGAATTACTTAATTGGACATGAACGGTTCTTCCCGCGTTCTGAACACCAGGGGCGGGAAGGGTGAGCACAACATCCCCGCCTGAAGCATCCACACCGATATAGGTCTGCGTTACTGATAGATCGGAATCAGTGTAGGCCGTATTGGTATTAACTCCTGTGTAGGTTTTCGGTAAAATGGAACCTCCTGAAACAAGGATGTCTCCCTCGGCTGTAACCTCCAAGGCCTCCTGGGCCGGGAGAAAAAATATACTGAGGGCAAAAAGAACTGTCACTGTTAACATAAACTTTTTCACTGAACGCCTCCATGCCTATATTCGAGAATCATCTTTCATCTCCATCAATGTGACGGCAAAAACTAATTCTATACTTTCCATAAATCATGTCTCCGGATGTATATTCACAGATGAAAGAGGTTATTAAAACTACAGATATATTAAGTGCACGCAGGTGTGCCACAGGATATTCGCTGATGCTTTTTGTACTTTTTATAGTCGGCTTTTCTTAAAGATTATTCAGATCCCTGGCTATGTGTACGATTGTTAAAACTTCGGTTATATCCTCATTTATAATATGGTAAATAACTCGATAAGTATCCAATATTATTTCTCTAACGGTTTCATCGGAATATTCAGGAACCACTCTTCCTGATAAAGGGAATGTACAAATCTGACTTTCTAAAGCAAGGATTTTTTCTATTTGCAGTGACGCGTAATTCTTGGAGTCCCGGAAATATAATCATATATATCTTTTAGAGAATTAAATGCTTCATCGGTCCAAACAAGCTTCATTTCTCAAAACGAAATTCTTTTCGTACTTCCTCGGTTGTTCGAATTCGTCCCGATTTACCGTCGGCTATTCCAAGCTCAATCTTCTTTCTGACATATATTCTGTACATTAAATCTTCCCAGCTTGAATCTTCCGGGAGATTATCAATTATCCTATCTGTCTGATCCTTTAACTCTTGTTTCGTCATACTATCCCTCTCAACT
>JANQEH010000304.1 GCA_028278455.1 bacterium | reverse complement strand
ATTTTTATCTAAAAATTATACTACCTTGTGCATCCCAATTATTCAGGGAGAATTCAATGCGATCTCAATATTCTTCCATATCTCAGTTTCCACTTGATTCATAATCGAATTTTTCGTATATATCTTTTCGCATCGTTCTTTCCTTTTAATTTTCTGTTTAATAAGCGACAAAAAAACATCCAGTATTATTCTGTCCAATATCCCATAGGAGATGAAATGACAATAACACGTCGTCATCGTTTTCTGATCACTTTTCTCTTCATTTTTATTCTTTCTGTCCCTGGATCTGCACAGGTTATGCCTCCTGAAGATTTTCTTGGTTATAAGGTGGGAGCAGACTATAAACTTGCAAGTTATAAAGATGCCATATCTTACTTTGAGCTTATATCGGGACAGACTTCCCGGATGGTGGTCGAAGATATGGGAAAGACCTCGATGGGAAAGAGAATGAACTATGCAATTATATCATCAGAACGTAATATCTCCGGATATGAAAGATACAGGATGATGGCTGAGAGAATGAGCCTTGCCCGCGGTGTTTCCGAAGAAGAAGCTGAGTGGCTGGCTGAAAACGGCAAAGCGATAGCCTGGATCGATGTAGGACTCCATGCAACTGAATGCGCTCCTTCACAGCATGCGATTCAGCTTGCTTACGATCTTGTTACAGGAGAAGATGCTGTTACAAGAAATATCAGGGAGAATGTCATTACTCTTCTTGTTTTTGCAAATCCTGACGGGATGGATATGGTGTCCGAATGGTATATGAAGAATGTGGGAACGGAATTTGAGACAAGCAGGATGCCGTGGCTGTATCATAAGTATATCGGGCATGATAACAACCGCGATTCGTTTAATGTAAGCCAGATCGAAACAAAGAATATCACACGTCTTCAGAATCATGAATGGTTTCCGAATGTTGTATATAATCATCACCAGACATCACCATTCCCAACGCGCATCTGGATCCCTCCTTACGGTGAACCGACCAATCCGAATAAACCTGCGATGGTGATCAGGTGGGAGAATCTCATCGGGGCGGCAATGGGTAAGGCTTTTGAAGAAGCTGACCAACCGGGAGCTGTATCCAGAATATCCTTTGATGCATGGTATCCCGGTTTCATGACACAGGTTGTGACAACACATAATATACCGTCGATCCTAACAGAGACAGCTTTATACAGATATGCAACTCCCAGAGAGTATAGAATAGACGACTTTCCGGAGGCATATAAAGACCTTACCAAATCTGCGTTCTATCCGAATCCATGGAAAGGAGGATGGTGGAGGCTTAGAGATGCAGTGGAATACTGCCTGACAGCATCGATGGCCGTTCTAGATGTGTGTGCCAGATATAGAAAAGATATGCTATATAGTAAATATAAAATGGCATCAGACAATATCGCACGTTTTTTGAGTGAGCCTCCCTACGGCTGGGTGATCCCGGTTGAACAATGGGACAAAACTACTACGGTTAGGATGCTCAAAAAACTTCACCTGCTTGGAATAGAGATTTATCAGGCAGGGGAGAGTTTCACAACTAATAATATAGAATTTCCGGCAGGTTCTTTTGTTATCCCTGCGAGCCAGCCTTTCGCAATGTTTATAAAGACTATGATGGAAACGCAGAATTATCCGGACCTGAGAAAATATACTCACCTGTGGCAGGGTGTTCCAGGCAGAATAAAAATGGATTCAAAAGATCCGCTCAGGCCATATGATGTAGCTGGCTGGACATTGCCAGTACAGATGGGGATCAATTATTTTGAGCTCGATTCACCGGTAGGATTTAGTATCGAAAAGGTGATAGAACCATCCAATCTAAAAGTAGACATAACAGGGAAGCAAAGAGGCCCATACTATTTTACCTGTTCTGATAATAATTCTTATATTGCAGCCAACAGACTCTTAGCAGAGGGAGCCAGAGTAGAACGCTCAGAGATTGAAATTGTAGTAGGAGATAATATATTATTTCCCGCAGGATCCTTTATTGTGGATAATATTGACAGGCAAAAGATTTCCGAAATCTCTAAGGAAACTCATATTTCTATGACCAGGCAGAATATAAACACCGGTTCGACCGAAATTGACAGGGCAAAGATCGGGCATTACAAATCATGGACAGCAAGTATGGATGAAGGTTGGATCAGGTGGATCATGGAACAGTATGAATTCGGTTTTCATTCAATTTTAGATAGAGATATTCGGACAGGAAAACTTAGAGAGAGATACGATGTAATCATATTACCCGACATCAGGATTAATTCTATTGTGAATGGACATAAACCCGGCACTATCCCGGCAGAATATGCCGGAGGAATCGGCGACGCGGGTGTTGAAAATCTAAAGGAATTCGTTAATGAAGGCGGGACGCTGATATGTAACAATAATTCATGTGATTTCGCGATTAATTACTTTCATCTTCCCGTGAAAAATATCCTTCAGGGTGTTAAACCTTCTGAGTTCTATTCTGCAGGATCCATACTGAAAATGAATTTCGATGTAATCCATCCGGCAGCCTTCGGTATGAAAGAAATGGGGTATGTTTTTTTCTCACGGGCCCGTGTATTTGAAATATCCGGGATTGAAACTGGAAATGAAGTAAAAGTGATCGCAAGATATCCGGATGAACCTTTGCTTGTCAGCGGTTATACAGAGAACGATGCAAAGATACAAGGAAAGCCGGCTGCTTTGGAAATCTCATACGGGAAAGGAAGGATCATACTTTTCGGATTCAATTTTCACAACAGGGCACAGTCATATTCTACATTTAAATTACTTTTCAATTGCCTTTATAAACATTTATAAATATATCTTTTATCATTGTAATGAATAGGAAACTTGAGCTGAGAATTCTCGGCTTGTCTCTTTTTCTGGAGATTTGCTTGAAATGACAGATGATGAAAGTGAAACAAATTCATTAAAAGGAAAATAATTTCAGGAGTGTCAGAATGAAGACTCTAAGATTATTAATTGTAATAGGAATAATAACAGTATCAGCTTTAAATCTGTCTGCCCAGGATAGGATCGATGGAGTTTCGTCACGGCTGATTAAAGAATATACTACCCAGCCTGAGTTTCTTTCGCCGCTTGTGGATCATATACCCGAATCCGCAAATATACCCTCCCCGAGAGATTTTCACGGATATGTTATCGGGGCGCCGAAGAAACTTACTCATGCAGCGGATATACATAATTATTTTTATGAACTTGCAGAAAAATCCAACAGGATCAGAGTATTTGAGACAGGAAAAACCAATGAAGGCAGATCGAGGATCCTTGCTGTGATTGCAGATGAACGAACGCTCAGAAATATAGATAATTACAAGGATTACATGAAAGCCCTGGCAGATCCGAGAAAAACCGGAGAAGCAGAAGCAAAGGAAATCATAGGTAAGGCTAAAACCATGTACCTTATCACCGGCGGATTGCATTCAACAGAAACAGGCAGTCCGGATATGCTTCAGGAAATGGCATACAGGCTGATTGTATCTGACGCACCCCATATCAAGGCCATCAGAGAAAATATAATTACGTTAATTATTCCTGTCCTCGAGGTTGACGGCAGAGAAAAACAGGTTGACTGGTACTACAGATATACAATAGACTATGACAACTGGGAGGATATGCCGAGAACCTCTCCGCCTTATTGGGGAAAATACACATTCCATGATAACAATCGCGAGGGTATCCAGGTCAGCCAGCCTCTGACAAAGCAGATCTATGATGTCTTCTTCGAGTATCTGCCGGTGCTTTCCCTAGACCTTCATGAATCGATTCCCCTGCTCTATATTTCAACCGGTACTGGCCCATATAATCCCAATATAGATCCCATTACAATAACAGAATTTCAGCTGCTTTCACAGTTCGAGCTTGCCGAGCTGACCAGGTACAATATGCCGGGTGTATGGACATGGGGATTTTATACCGGGTGGTATCCGGGCTACCTATTATGGATCACTGCAAATCACAATACAATCGGTAGGTTTTACGAGACTTATGGAAATGCTGGTGCCAATACCTTCGAAAGAAAAGTCCAGGGAAATTTTACCGGAAAACCGATAACAAGCAAGCAATGGTACCGGCCGATTCCTCCTCCAAAGAAAGTGTTATGGTCATTCAGAAATAATATCAACTATATGCAGTCAGGTGTACTTTCAGGTATGTACTTTGCCTCTCAAAACAGCAAGAAGTTCCTTGAAAATTTCTGGATAAAAAGCAAGAATGCCCTGGAAAAAGGTAAAAGTGAAAAACCTTTTGCATGGTTGATAACTAATGATACCGGAAAAAAGGATATGCTCATTTATATGCTCAGTCAATTGAACAGGCATGGAATTGAGGTGCATCGGCTCGATCATGAAATAACCTGTGAGGATATAAGTTTTCCGGAGGGAACATATGTTGTGCGACTTGATCAGCCTTATGGACCGCTTGCAAAGAATCTCCTCGAGATCCAGAAATTTCCGCATGATTCTGAATACAGGCCGTACGATGATGTCGCCTGGACATTAGGTCTGCAATATGGTGTGAAAACCGTTAGAGTGGATGAAGAGTTTATATTGAATGAACCAATGTCAATGATCGATTTTCCTTACAAGGAAGAGATTGTCTCGCCCCATAGCGCTGCGAATTATTATATTGTCCCAAATAGCGGATCACCATCAATGATCTCGATGAGGTATGAATTGAAGAATTTTCAGATATCGGCCGCTGAAGAAAGATTTTCCGTAAACGGAAGAGAGTATAAACCGGGTACATGGATCATAAACGGGAGTAATGGCTCCCGAAGTGTTTTAAACCTTATAAAGGAATCGGCACAAAAGAACTGTATTGATTTCAATTCAACCAGCACTCTACCCAGTGTACCTATGCATGAACTTGACCTGCCTAAAGTGGCAGTCTACCATAACTGGGTGTTTACCCAGGATACCGGGTGGTTCAGGTTCACGATGGAGCAGTATGGGATAGAGTATACCCTAATCAATGATGATGTTCTCCGCAGCAGAAACGGCCTCGATGGTTTCGACATGGTGATTATTCCTGAGCTCCGGGCTATGGCTCCGAAGATACTTGTTCACGGGCAATCTGAAAAATTCGGCCCTATCGCCTATACGAAAACGGAGGAATTTCCGAGCCACGGATACATCGACCAGAGTGAAGATATTACAAAGGGGATGGGTTTCGACGGATTAAGACATTTAGGGATGTTCGTTGACAATGGGGGATTGCTTGTTACTCTTGGGGGAGGGAGTATTATCCCGGTAGACCTCGGACTGGCTCCCGGGGTGGATAGAGTGAATCCGGCCACGGTCAGAGTTGTGAATCCAGGATCATTTGTAAAAACAAAAGTGCTGAATACAGGCAGTCCGATCGCATACGGGTATGATGAAGAAACGCATATATTTACAGGAACAAGCCCGATGTTCAATGTAAGTTTTGCAGACCGGAAATATATTGTCATGCAGTACGGCAGAAGCGATGCCACAGATGACAGGGATGAGAACAGTAAGATTGTATCTGGTGAAGGCAGTATCTGCATAAGCGGGATGGTGAAGAACCAGGACCAGCTGATTCACAAACCTGCTGTTCTGAATATTCCACGCGGATCAGGGAGAATGGTGATATTCAATTTCAATCCGGCACACAGGTATCTCAATCATCATGATTTTAACCTGCTGTTCAATACGATCTTGAACTGGAACGACCTGGAGGACAAATAGAAAATGATAAACTAAGGCAGCAGTATATTTACGCCTGCGTTTCTAAATATATAAAAAGTGCGGATTTCAACACTTTATTTATTATAATATATCCTCACTTTAGAAATGTAATTTAATAAAGTACGGAGATTTCTTCATTCAGCTCGAATTGACAGCTCTATTGTTTGTCATTTCGACTGAAGTCCTGAGCTTGCGAGGGACAAAATGAAGAAATCTCGGTACCTTATTTCAAATTCAGGATATTGTGTTTTAAACGAATAATTGCAGTCCCTATCTGATTCTCCGCTTACTCATGCCTCAGTGATTCTACCGGATTAGCAGAAGCAGCTTTAAGTGTCTGGAATCCTACAGTAAGAGCAGCTATTAGAATGGAAAGAACGAATGCCTCAAATATCAGACCTATGCCGATATTTACAGGATATGCAAAACTCTGAATCCAGTAATTCTTCATCAGATAATATCCGGCTGGAAGAGCAGCGCAGTTGGCGATCATCACCCATTTTGTAAAATCGGCTGATAGAATCAGAAAAACATTCGATGCCGCAGCCCCAAGTGTTTTTCTAATACCGATCTCTTTTGTCCGTTGTTCTGCGGTAAAGGACGCAAGCCCGAAAAGTCCAAGACATGCAATAAAAATAGCAATAGCAGCAAAAGAAGTCAGTATCTTCTCGAGTTTTTCTTCAGATCTGTAAAGCGAATCAAAATCCTCATCCAGAAAAAAGTAATTGAAACTTCTGTCTGATTCAAATTCCTTCCACTTGTTTTCGATAAATGAAATAGTTTCAGAAACATTGTCAGTTCTCATCTTGATGGATATATAATTAAAATGCTGCGGATCCAGGATGATCACAAGAGGTTCGATCTTTGTCTTTAGAGATTTGAAATGAAAATCCTTCACTATCCCGACAACTTTATTCATCAGTTCCTGACTTACTCCTATCAGTTTCCCTACTGCTTCATTACCCCAACCAAGTTTTTTTGCAGCAGTCTCATTTATAAGATACACTCCTGAGGTGTCGGAGGTGAAATCACGCGAAAAATCTCTTCCGTAGAGTATCTCTATTCCCATTGTCTCAACAAAATCGAAATCTGCCGACATTATGTCCATCGAATGAGATTCATTTTCTGACCTGCCTTCCTGGAAAATAGTGAGTACACTGTTTGATCTGCCCGGGACACTTTCACTACAGGAGAATTGAATTATATCCGGCCTCTGCCTAAGCTCGTTTTTAAATGAGGCCAGATTTTGTCTAATACCTGTACCTCTAACTCTTGCAACTACAACCTGCTCTTTATCAAATCCGAGATTTTTGTTTTTCATAAATTCTATCTGTTCTATGATAATCAGGGTACTGGTGATCAACACTATCGAAATAACAAATTGCAATGTTACAAGGATATTCCTGAAATTAAACCTGTTTCTAATATTGGAAAATTTGCTTCTAAATACTCTAACAGGATCAAATCCCGAAAGGTAAAATGCAGGATAACTTCCTGCTATCAGTCCGGTTAATACTACGAGTGATACAGCGCCCAGCCATACAGAAGGCCTGTTCAATGCAGCCAGGCTGAAGAATTTACCGGAAATATCGTTAAAGATTGGAAGGACAAGAGCTGCGATTATAATCGCGATAACCAACGCTATTATTGCCAGACCTGTAGATTCAGCTATAAATTGTCTGATGAGACTTTTCTTCACGGCTCCAAAAACCTTCCTGAGTCCGACTTCTCTGGCCCGATTGACCGAGCGGGCGGTAGAAAGGTTAATAAAATTAATACAGGCAATCCCGAGAATAAAGACCGCAATAGCAGAAAAAATGTAAATATATGCGATATCACTGTTTATATCTTTTTCGTCCTGCAGCTTTGATCTCAGATGGATATCCGTCATCTTCTGCAGTGCCATATGCGCTTCAATACCGTATTGTCTTGCAACACTGCCCGAGTTTCGTTCAAATATGTCTTCAAATTTACTTTCTATCTCGTTAATATCGGCTTTGCTATCGAGCAGTAAGTAAGACCATCCGAAAACGCTAAGCCACGCCTGAAAGAGTTGTCTGAACCTTTCGCTTTTCGAGAGAATGGTACTGCTTGATACAACATAATTGAACCGAAAATGAGAATTTCGAGGAACGTTTCTTATTACTCCGGTCACGGTTAATTCGTCTGCTTCATTCAGGATCATTGTCCTGCCGATTATTTCAACCGATCCGAATAGCCTGAAAGCGGATTCCTCCGTCAAGACAATTGATCGAGGTTGGTCAAGGCATGTTTCAGGTACACCTTCTATGAATTCGTGAGAGAAGATCTCAAAGAAGGTTGAGTCTGCTAACAAGATATTTCTTTCTTCAAACTTTTTCTCCGCAATGGTGAAAAGCCCGGTCCGGCGAAAGAATCTGACATAAGATATTACCTCAGGTAATTCAGCTTTCATAGCCGGAGCAAATGCGAAAGGTGACAGGGCAAATTCGGCGTAAACACCTCCGATAATTTCATTATAAGTTATCCTGTAAATGTTTTCTGCGTTCTTATGGTATCTGTCGTAACTTAATTCATCCTGAATAAATAACAGGATCAGTATGCAGCAAGCCATGCCTATTGCAAGTCCCGAAATATTTATGAATGAATAGCCTTTCTGCCTTTTAATGTTTCTGAATGTTATCTTGATATAGTTTTTAATCATTGCTCCGCTCCTGAATAAAGATCTTCTTAAAATATGTGGGAGTGTAAAAAAGAGGTGTGTCCAATACCAAATCTGCGCCTTCACAATTCCTTTTTCGATTGTCAATTCAGAGAAAATCTCTTCATAGTCACCTGTCAAGAACCTTGATTCTTTCTCACAAAGAAGTTTTCTAAATACCCAGCCTGCAAATCCGGGTGGTTTTTGATATTCGGTTCTAATTTTTTTAGTCATTGAATACCGTGTCTGTAAGGCCATCCCACATATTGTCCTGCAGGTTCTTTGTTGCTTTTAATGATTCGATTCCTGATCTGGTTATTCTGTAAAACTTGATAGCTTTTCCTCCTCTTTTGGATGTCGGTTCTCCTATCCTTGGAGATATGAAGCCAAGACTTTCGAGCCTCTCTAGAGTAACAAACACATTACCCACCGACCATTTTTTAGCAGTGCTGTCATTAAGGTATTCCCTGAGTTTAACCAGATAAGCTTCATCCCCAAGCCTGAGGATGGCTAGCATCATAATTTCGTCTTTTCTTGTCAAGTATTCCATAATAAATCCCGGTTTGATATCTTTTGCTTTGCAAAACTTTATACGCAAGATACTGAGTAAAAGTTTCTTTTGCTTTGCAAAACTTTATACGCAAGATACTGAGTAAAAGTTTCTTTTGCAAAACAAAAGTTATTGTTTTAATTCAATAAAGGAAAGTTGCTGATGCTGGACTATTTCTCATTCGTATCTTAGAGTATCAACAGGATTTGTCATTGCTGCCTTTATTGACTGGTAACTAACCGTAACCAGGGCAATCAGCACAGCGAGCAAAGCCCCAAAAATAAATACGCTTATCCCGATCATTGACTGGTATGCGAAAGATTGTATCCAACCATTCATAAAGAAATATGTCAGTGGCCAGGCAATTGTTACAGCTATAACTATCAGGATTATGAATTCCCTGTACAGAAGTATGGTAACTTCAGATATCGTGGAACCCAGAACTTTACGAATCCCGATCTCTCTTGTTCTCTGTTGGGCTGTAAATGATGCAAGTCCGAATAGGCCGAGACATCCAATGAATATCGCAAGCCCCGTGAACAGTTCAATAACCTGGCTTAACTTATCCTCAGCGGCATACTGCATATCATAGTTTTCATCTAGAAAAAAATATGAATATTCCCTGTCAGGATATAATTCGCGATACTTGTCTTCTATTTTCTGCATTGTCCCGGTTATATTCTCGGTTGAAACTTTCAGGGTAATGTACCCATATGGTAAGCCTCTGAAACGTGAACTGTGCGGAAAATACCTGAAAAGAGTGCCTTCGATCCTGTAATGCAGCGACTGCTGATGAAAGTCTTTCAGGACACCGATAACAGTGTACTCCCTCCCGAATGAATTAATCTTCTTCCCGATAGGATCTGTCCAGCCAAACTGCTCAACGGCTGTCTCATTTACGAGGAATGCTGTAGAAGTGTCAGTTATCATTTCTTCAGAAAATCCTCTTCCCTCAGCGATTTCCATCTGGTAAGTATCGAGAAAGTCTGGTTCGATGTTAATCTGCTCCATCATAAATGCGCTTGTACCTTCATGCCCTTCCGGAAAGACTCCGTAACCCGGCGGCCGTCTTCCGGGAACCACATTTGATTTTGCCGCTTTTATGACTCCCGGAATATTGAGCATTTCATTCTTGGCCGTTTCTATGATCAGCGGAGAACTGCCTGAAGCAGGTAGTATAAGAAGCTGCTCTTTATTAAAACCGAGATCGATATTCTTCATATATTTGACCTGGTTAAGGATTATGCCCGTACCGACGATCAAGCATATTGAAATTGCGAATTGAGATGTTACCAGAATCTTCCGGAATGAGGAATGCCTTGCCCCGGTATTCAGGTTACCCTTCAATACATTAATAGAATTAAACTTTGACAGGAAAAATGCCGGGTAACTCCCGGCAAAAAATCCGACAAATATTAGTATGAAAGCAACACCCCCGGCCAGGACCGGGATCTCTGTGTAGTTAACAGAAATATTCGAATTGAAATTTACCTTTATGAGCGGTTCGAGCAGTTCGATCATAATCATCGCCAGTACAAGAGAGATCAGAGTATACAAGAAAGACTCGCCGAGGAACTGGGCTATCAACTGCCTTTTGTAGGCACCGAAGACTTTCCGCATACCGACTTCACGGGCGCGTTTGGAAGACCTGGCCGTTGAAAGATTCATAAAGTTTATACACGCGATAAGTAAAATGAATGCCGCAGTTAGTGCGAATGCATAAATGTATCCGATAGAGCCGTTAACCCTCAACTCTCTCCGAAGGTCTGAATTTAGATGAATGCTCGTAAGCGGTTGAAGAAAGAAAGTGATTATAATATTCGCCTGGTCTTTTATCGGGCCGACAAACTGCTGAGCCCAGTCATTGATCTTTAGATCGAGCTGTCTGTAATCGTATCCCTCTTCGAGAAGGATATATGTGTAATTTGTCCACCTTCCCCAATTCGGCGTCGCTTTTGTGAACATCTGCGGATTCTGCGATATCTGAGTTTCGAATGAAAGCAGCATAGTAAAAAGAAAATGTGAATTTTCAGGGACATTCTGTATTACACCTGTTACCGTGAAATAACTGTTGTCGGCAATTTCAATTACTTTGTTCAGAGGATCTTCATCACCGAAGTACCTCGCTGCCATATCCTCTGTTATTACTACAGTGTTCGGATCGGTCAATGCAGTGGTCCTGTCTCCTTTGATCATCCTGAAGGAAAAAATATCCAGGAATGACTGATCGGCGTAGAATATTCGCGATATATAAAACCTTTTCTCTCCAAATCTTACAGGCATCCGTGCTGTTCTCTGGATCCTCGTATAATTCACAACCTCCGGAATATCGTCAAAAAGCGCCATCCCGACAATCGGATTTGAGGTGGAATTCACAAAATCCGTACCTCCGAAATTCCCTGTAGAGCAGACTCTGTAAATATTATCTGAATTCTCGTGGTACCTATCGTATGACAATTCGTAGTTGAGATAAGCCAGTATAAAAATACAACAGGTTATCCCTATCGCCAGACCGGTAATATTGATAATCGAATAAAGCTTCTGCTTCAGTATGTTTCTGTATAATATCTTCAGATAGTTTTTGACCATTGCTGCGCTCCCGAATATTGTGCTCGTCAAGAATGAAGGTAATGACACAAGTACTACAGACCAATACCAGATATTGGCATAAATCACGCCTCTATTTTCGAACTTCTCATTGAATGCTTCCTCGATATCTCCCAGATAGGTATACAAACCTGTCCCGTCAGGATAAATCCACCTCAATATCCTTTCAGCCGGGCGGGGAGGTTTTCTTCTATTTTGAGTCTCAGTTGTCATTATTTTTGATAAGAGTAATCAGGCAGGCTGCCCCACATTGCTTTATCGATTTTCCTGATCTCTTCAAGCTCTCTGAATCCTTCAGGTGTTATCCGGTAATATCTTTTCTTCCGGCCGCCTCTCTCAGGGGTTGCTTCTCCAAGGTAAGATTCGATCAGTCCTTTTTTCTCGAGACGGTCAAGTGATGTAAAGATCGCACCGAATGCCCAGGTCTTCCCCGTCACCTCCTTCAGTGTATCCCGGATAGGATTGCAGTAAGCATTATCTTTGAGCTTCATAATGGCATTAATCAATAATTCTTCAGACCTTGATAAAAGCTTCATATATTCCTCAATATTATTCTTAAATAAATATTATCATCTGTTGGATTAAAATCAAGCTATATTTTTCCTACGATATAGGAATCGGGAATGTTTCATTGGCGTTTACAGGTTTGTTTATTCGAGATATATTCTTGTGTTTATCGGTTAGCTTACTACTCTGATCAGTCCCTTTGTTCCATCTACTGTTATAGAAATACCCTCTGGTATCTTATTTAAATCCCCTGAAACATGGCCCACCAATGGTACACAGCATTCTCGGGCTACCTGGGCCAGGTGGTGTGAGGGACGTCCCGGTGAGACAACAGCTTTTATTACTGTCAAAAGTGAATGCCAGTCTGCATAATGGAATGCTGTTTCATAAGGCAGTATAAGGATGTCATTTTCATATAATGAATCCAGTTCTTCTTCATCGAAAAGATTTTCAATCTTCCTTGCATTCCCCGAAACGAAACCGCCGCTGAATCCTTTGCCTTTATAGGTTTGTTCAATTGCTCCAGGTTTAGAAGATTTTTCCGGAATTACAGGTTTTTGTATCTCTTTCGCTTTTTGTGAACCTGGCATTATTGGCGGTGTCAGTCTCCTGTTTTTCATAAACTCATGAAGCCTATTGAGGTATATATCTTTTAGCGATTCCAGATCTGTTCCTTTTTTTATCTTCTCCAGATCCGATCTTTTCATTACTAATATGTCTTCAACATCATTAAGCAATCCTTCAGATTTCAGACGACATCCAGTATACCATATCAGTTCTTTTTCATAAAGTAATCCTACAGCTAATCCATGCCGGTCGTTTAAAGCCTGTCCCCAATAGCGAGCCAATTCAACAAGGCGGTCAAATCTCTCTAAATCACAACTCTTGCTGTTTTTTAGATTCTCTCTGATACTCTTTACGTACTCCAGCCTGTTTTTTTGCGATTTATTTTGAAGCTCGCGAACATCACGAGATTTGTTCTGCATGGATTTCTTAATCGCATTAACTATCTGAATGTCGAATGATCCTTTATTCCAGAAAGAAGGGCGATCAATCCAGCTTGGCGGAGTTTTTCCGAATTTCCAGCATAATGATTCAAGTTTAATTATGAAAGCTGAGTCTTTAAATGATATATTTAAATGGGGGATTATTTCATTCAATGGAAGATTATTGAAGACACTGAGGACTTCTTTTTCGTCTGTAGTTTTACCGAGATCATACAATGCTTCTGAAACCCGGTAAGTATATGAATTATTACCGCCGAAAATCAGAGAGTATATGTCAGCCTTTATATTATTTTCATTCAGATAGCTGTCAAGTGCAGCTTCGCACATCCAGCCAAGAGCCTGGGGACCACTCCATCCGAATGAATTCAGATCCCATAGTCTATCCATAACTTCCAACATTGATGGGATTAATTCAAAGGAATGCTCATTATTCTCAATTGCATTTACAGCAATGTCTTTTATCTCCTGAAGCTCATCTTTTCTTTTATCCCAGCGTTCACGATATTCAGGCTCATTTTTCAATATCCAAGATTCGTATTCGCCCGGGTGGTCGAAGAACTCCATGAAATTCGGCTGTTTATCTGTATCCCAGTATCTGTATCCATTCACATCCAGCGTATATGAACAAATAGAAGTCAGAATTATATCTTCGGGTTGATATCTGTGCCACATTTCAGCTTCTGAATAATCACTGTACAAAGGAGTTAAAAGGTTAGGGTGCTGGTCCGCCCTCAATGGCAAAGTTGTCAGGGCAGGCCCCCAGGATCTTTTATTCTGTTCATGATCAAGGTTAACAGGAAAAAAAACAGGAACAGCCGTCAAAGGTCTCAACTGGATAATGTACAATTCCCTGTTTATCCATACCCACTCAATATCGAGCCGTTTATTATACTTCTCATCAAGTTTCCTGGCTGTATTTGCTAGATAGGAAATCATGTAATCATCTAAAACCGGTTTGTCTACAGAATCCTTTTTGATTTCAACCCTGCTCAGGCCATTTTCAGAAGCCTTTAGGTATTCATGCTTTTGTATTATTTCACTCTCGATTATTTTTCCCGTTTCCCATCCGGTTCTGAAAAAATCGCCCTTGCCGCTTCCGCTTAAGAGATCAATTGATAAGCCGGGTACTGCATTAATCACAAACTCCCAGGGATTTCCTGTTAACGGATCAGCTGTGTAAATTACTCCAGAACATTCTGCCGGAATTACCTCCTGTAATATTACAGCCATTCCGGTAATTACTGGTTTAATTCCCATTTTACTCATATATCGCAGGGCTTTGGGTGACCATGAAGATAACCAGCATGATTTTATTTTTTCCCAAATGTCTTCCATGCTTATTACATTAATAAAACTATCAAATACTCCTGCAAAGCTTGTTTCTGTTGAATCTTCATGCACTGCAGATGATCGAACCGCAAGCCCGAAGGTTGAATCTGCAAGCATTTTCTCGAATACCGGTTCAAATTCCTGCCTTAATCCAACGGGTATATCAGATGATAAAATCAATTCTGTGATTGATTTATATGATTCCGAAATAGATTTACTATCTTTATAATTTACAGCTAAATGATCTTCGATTTTATGCTTCAGGTTGTGAAATGAGACAAAAAGATTAAGAGCGTCTATGTTGATGACCTTTGTCTCAGGAATGCGAAAACCGGTTTGTAGAACTTTTGCAAGATTCCATGCTTTTCCACCTACCAGGGCAGCATTGTTTACGTTTCTAAGGTCGTTTATAAACATTATAGTGATTATAATGAAAAGTTTTAGATGAAAATAGTGTTTTTCATCCTGATTTTCAAGCACTTATCTTAGTAGTTAATTGATAAATGTCAACTCTTTTAGACTGGATATTTCTTTCTCAGATCACTCATACCTGATCGTAATCACCGGATCGATCATCGAGGCTTTGAACGCAAGGTAGCTGATCGCAGCAAGCGCAATAAGTAAGGCGAGTAGACCTGTCATTAGAAATATTTCGATCCCGGGTTCTATCCTGTACGCAAATGCCTGGAGCCATTGATTGACAGCAATATAAGCAAGCGGCCAGGCGATAATATTTGCAGAGACGATCCATTTCATGAAGTCTTTTGATATCAGCATTACTATCCCCGAAGGAGAAGAACCGAGAACTTTCCTGATTCCGATCTCGCGGGTTCTCTGGACTGTGGTTATCGCAGTCAATCCAAGAAGGCCGAGGCAGGCAATGATTACGGCAAGGATCGAGAAGCTGCTGATTACCGAGGCGAATGTCTCATCGGGTTTGTACAATTCACGGTACATTTCGTCTACAAAGTAATACTCAAATGGATAGTTGGGGAAGATGGATTCCCATTCATTTCTGATCATTTCGATTGTTTCATTCAGATTCACGGAATCTAAATTAATAAGAAAGCAACCGAACCAGACCGGGCGGACAAAATAAGCGATCGGTTTTACTTTCTGTTTCAGAGTGGCGGTGTTGATATCTTTTACCACTCCAACGACTTCACCTCTGGGCAGCTCCCGCCATTGGAATTTCTTATTCAGTGCCTCTTCCGGCGTATCCCACCCGATCAATTTAACAGCGGATTCGTTCACTAAATATTCCGGTTTATCGTCAATTATAACACCCGGTGTGAATCCCCTTCCGCATACCAGATTGATATTCATGAATTCGACATAGTTGTCCGCTACAGGCGATACATACAGGATCACTCTGTTATCATCATCTGCTTTACCTTCGGCATAAATACTCCCGGCATCCAGGATCTCTCTTGTCGGGCTCTCCATTTGAGCGCTAACTCCAATTATCCCGGATTTACCGGTCAATCTTTCTCTCAAAAGCTCAAAATTACTGTTCACATATCGAGGTGTAAAAGGTATCGTGATCATATTTGCCTGTTTGAATCCAAGATCTTTTCCATGCATGAACTGCAATTGAGAATTAACGATCATAGTGCTGATTATCAGAATGATCGAGACTGCGAACTGCATTATTACTAAGAATTTCCGTACGAGAATACCTCTGAAAAACAGTTTTCCACCACCTTTGCTTCTGCCGGCCCCTGAGTTTTTGATGGCATCCACAGGTTTATATGAAGATAGAAATATAGAAGGATATAGCCCTGAAACTATTCCTGTCAGAATTACCCCTGCAATAAATAGTAAAAATATATCAATATTTTCGTAAATATTCATTACCAGCTCTTTGTTGACCAATCTGTTAAAAAATGGCAGCATTGCTTTTACAAAAACCACCGAGAATAGAAACGCTGCCAGGCTTAGCACGAGTGATTCTATTAAAAAATATGCAGCAAGGGTATGGCGGTGCGCTCCCATCACCTTCCTAATACCTACTTCTTTGGATCTCAACGCCGATTTCGCTGTAGTCAGGTTCATATAGTTTATGCTGGCAATTATAAGAATTAAGATTGCAGTAACAGCAAGGACATATACATAGTTAATATTTGAATTGTTCTCCAACTCACGGTCTATATTGGAATGCAGATGGATATCTGTCAACTTCTGGAATGGTATTTCGTGAAAATCCGGATTGTATGCCGACCACCTGTTAGCCATAAAGTCGGAAATCCTTTCATTTACGTTTTCCAACGAACTTCCTTCCTCGAGCAGGACATATACATAGTTCCAATTATTTATCGAGGGATCCCGGGGAATGAAATGATATGCAAGAAAATCGAAATGAAAGTGCGAATTAGCAGGAGTATTCTCCACCACTGCAGTGATCCGGTACATCTGTTTCTCATTTGTGTTCTGCAGCCTCGATATTATCCCCAGGGTTTTTCCAATCGGATCCTCATCGCCGAAATATTTTTCAGCCATTTCTTCCGTAATTACAATTGAATTCGGCTCAGACAGAGCCGTTGCCGGATCACCGTTCAGGAATTTCCAGCTGAAAACCTCGAAAGCATCATTGTCAGTGAAGAAAAATCTGTCTTCGTAGAATTTCTTTTCCTCATAAGATACAGCATGTCTGGACTGCTGAAACCGGGCAATTTTATTGATTTCCGGAAAATCCTCAGGCAAATGGAGAATAAATCCGTAAATAGTCCGTGCGAAGTGCACCTTGTATGAGCTGCTCAGGGTGGTCTTCATTGTTACACGGTAAATCCTGTCAGCATTCTCATGGTAGCTGTCATAACTCAGCTCATTCTGGATGTATAGAAATATCAGAATACATGCGGAAAAACCGGCTGTTAGACCGGTAATATTTATGAAAGTATAAAACCTGTGTTTGAGAAGGTTCCTGAACGTTGTCTTGATGTAATTGCTGAACATTTATGACTCCATCGTGAGTATTCTTATTTTCAGCGTTATACAAAAGATAATGACAAGAGTTCAATAATAGATCATGACTACTCAAAATTACCATAATTTACTAAGAGAAAGACATAGAGAATTTATCACTTATCA
>JANQEH010000298.1 GCA_028278455.1 bacterium | reverse complement strand
AATTATCATGAATAGAATTTCTTGTTCCTTCGTATAATCCTGTTGACGGGGTTTTACATTAAAAACAGGAGACAAATATGCTGAAGAACTATTTCAAGGTTGCTTTCCGTAATATCCTCAAGTATAAATTTTACTCATTCGTAAATATATTTGGCCTGGGTGTTGCAGTCGGATGGGCTGTCCTGAGCTACGTAAATCTGGATTTTAATAATAGTTACGATCGGTTTCATTTGAATGCTGAACAGATATTTCGTATTGAGAGCAGGATAGAAGATAACGGTATCCTTAATGACTGGGCGCTTGTTCCTATGGCTATGGGTCCGGCAATCGTACGCGAGTTTCCCTCAGTAATAAGCTCAGTAAGAGTATCACGAGGAGGAGGAACATTAAAACACGAAGACAGGGTATATAATGATGGACTGGTTTTCGCTGATTATGATTTCTTCAAAATGTTTACATATAAATTCATAAGAGGTGACGGTGCTTCATTCAGGAATAAACAGACCGTGATCTTAAGTGAGCGCATTGCGGAAAAGTATTTCGGTGCTGATGATCCCATCGGAAAAACGATCACATTGGTGAGAGAGGATGGTGATCTGGATTTCACGGTGGGAGGTGTGATCGAGAACAGCCCAAATAATTCAAGCATGGTTATTGATATTCTGATGTCGTATGAACTGCATCATGATTTCATTGGAAGTGATGATTCAAGTTGGAGAATGTTTACCCGTGCTTCTTTCATACAAACTGAGGAATCCGCTGATCCAGCTGAACTGGAGGAACAGATACAGAAATATGTCCCGATCCAGAATTCATCCAGGGATGATTATATAATAGATTCATTCTATCTCGATCCGCTGTTGAATGTCGCCGCGTCCGCGGGGGAAACCCGGGCAGATAACCTGAGGAACGGTATGCATATAGCTGCGATAATCGGGCCGACAGTAATGGGTGTAATGATATTGATGCTTGCTTGTTTCAATTTTCTACATACTGCAATCTCAACTGCTGGAAGAAGAGTGCGCGAAATTGGAATCAGAAAGGTTATGGGAGGTTACAGGAAACAGCTTGTCTGGCAATTCCTTACGGAAAATATTTTGATGTGTTTCTTTGCGTTGATTGTCGGTATAGGAGCTTCACATATAATCGTCCCATTCTATGATTCACTATGGCCTCACTGGTCATTCGAGATAAATTATGCTAACAATATTGGGCTTTTCATATTTTTATTTATCCTGTTGCTTCTTACCGGTATCGCAGCCGGAGCATACCCTGCATTCTTTGTATCCAGATTCAATCCTGTGGACATTTTTAGAGGAAAATACAGCATAGGAGAAACGGGTGTTCTAAAGCGGGTACTATTCATTTTCCAGTTTTCGTTCACGGTCCTGGCACTGATGATGATGTTCATCGTTCATAGGAATTCTGATTACCAGAGAAACATCGATCTCGGATACGATGTTGATAATCTACTTGCAGTTGAGATCAGAGGTGAATCAGACTATATGATACTCAAGAATCTATTTGACAGGAATCCTGACATAATACAGACATCAGGTACACCACAATTTGCCGGATATATGTGGTCAAGGCTGGTTGTCCAGAAAGGAGATGACAAATCGGAGATCAATCTTCTTCATGTCGGTGAAAATTACCTTGAAATAGCAGGTTTTGAATTAATAACCGGTGAATTATTCGACTGGTCAATGAACGATCTGGTTGATAATTCTATCCTGGTAAATGAACTCCTTGTAGAGAAATATGGCTGGGAAGAACCTCTGGGAGAGACTTTAAAGATAGAAAACAGGGAATATGTTGTCAGAGGCATTGTAAAAAATTTCTTTCACAATACATTTTGGAGAGATATCGAACCGTTCATAATGAGAAGGCTGCCTAAGGAAAGATACAGTTTCCTGATCACGAAATTCGAAACCGGAAATTCTGCTGAAGTCGCAGCCTTTGCTGAAAAAACATGGAAAGAGACTTTCCCTGAAAGACCTTATGAAGGATATTTTACAGATGTTGTAGTATCAGAATCATTACAGGTAAATGACAGCATCAGGCTGACTATGATCTACAACGCCGGTTCATCTATCGTTATCTCCTGCATGGGGCTTTTCGCGATAGTATCTCTTAGCGTGGCAAGACGCAGAAAAGAAATAGGCATAAGAAAGGTCCTGGGAGCCACCAGCGAAAAAATGGCGGGATTGATCTCTGTTGAATTCACGGTTATGCTTTTTTTATCTTCAATAATTGGTGCGGTACTTGGATACTATGGAGCAGAGATGCTCCTCGGAAGCATTTTTGCATATACTGCTGAATTCTCACTTATGCCGTTTATATTATCTACACTGGTGTTATTCGGAATATCCCTAATTACAGTTGGGATACAGGTATACAGGGCATCGATTGCAAATCCGGTGAACTCGATCCGGTACGAATAAGACAATACTAATAAATCTATTGATTAGCCGGATATTAATCCGGCTTTTTTAATTTTGCACTTGAACCACTAATAAAGTATACCTATTATCGGGAATTATTACTCAATCATGTATGTTAATAAATTAATTCAAATTTATATATAGGAGGCTATCAATGATAAGAAAAGCAATAACATTTTTTATACTTATTATTCTGGTAATAAATACGGGGAATGTTTTTGCCCAGAGTGAAGAAATTATGATGCAGATGATAGATATGGGCAAACCTGCAGCTGAACATGAGAATCTAAAGCAGTTTGTCGGTCAATGGAACATGGAATCAAAAGTATGGATGAGCCCGGATGGAGATCCAGTGACCACTTACGGCAAACTCGAAAGCAGACTGATCCTCGGAGGCAGATTCCTCCTTTCACATGCTAAGGGTGAGTCTTTCGGTA
>JANQEH010000190.1 GCA_028278455.1 bacterium | reverse complement strand
AAGAACTGGTGAAAAGATTGAATCAATCGGAATTGTACCGATCGGCTGGTCAAGCAGTTTATTCTCTTCCGCTGGAACATAGCCTCTTCCTCTGCCGATCCTGATCTCAATGGAATAATCAGTATCATCATCCATGGTTGCGATCAGCAGATCCGGATTCAACACCTCAAAATCGTTTGATGCCTTGCCGATATCACCGGCAAAGAACTGACCTGAACCTTTGAAGTCGATGGTAACTTTCTCAGGTTTTTTATTCAACAGTTTGAATCGTACCTGTTTCAGGTTAAGAATTATTTCTGAAACATCTTCCCTCACGCCGGGTATTG
Organism: bacterium; assembly: GCA_028278455.1. Taxonomy (GTDB): domain Bacteria; phylum SM23-31; class SM23-31; order SM23-31; family SM23-31; genus JANQEH01. Next base: position 8,927 of record JANQEH010000190.1, on the reverse strand, counting down.
TAGAGAACTCGTGCAGGACTTTATCGATCTTGATCGAAGTTATTGCCGCTCCTGTCAACGAGGACAAAAGAACCCTACGGAATGCATTCCCAATTGTATTGCCGAATCCCCTTTCTAAGGGCTGTATTATGAATTCGCCGAAAGTATTGGAATAAGTAGATTCGTTAAGTTCTATTGCATCCGGCATTTGTAAAGTTGTTGTACTCATTCCAACTCTCCTAAAAGATTATTAGATATAAGTTAAGTTCTATTTTGAATATAATTCTACTACTAACTGTTCCTGTGCACTCAGAGGTATATCTTCCCTCTGCGGGATCTCGACAAACACGCCTGTTAAACTCGGTTTATCAAGCTCAAGCCATGAATAAGGTTTAGCTTCCTTGATCCTTCTTATTGAAGAATGAATAATCTCAAGCTTTCTGCTTTTATCCCTTACTTTGATCTGAGCGCCGGGCTTCACCAGAAATGAAGGTATATCTACCACTATTCCGTCTACAAGAAAATGTCTATGACGAACCAGCTGCCTCGCTGCCTTCCTTGATGGTGCAAAACCCATCCTGTAAACAACATTATCGAGTCTTCTTTCAAGCATTTTGACAAGGTTCTCACCGGTAATTCCCTTTTCTCTTTCTGCTTTCTTGAAGAAGGTTTTGAACTGGTTCTCAAGAAGCCCGTAGGTATCCCTGATCTTCTGTTTTTCCCGCAACTGAATACCGTAATCAGACACTTTGAACCTTCTCGATTTACCATGCTGTCCGGGAGGATACCCCCTCTTTTCAAAGGAGCATTTATTGGACGTACATCTTTGTCCTTTTAAAAACAGTTTTTCATTTTCACGTCTGCACAATTTACATACAGCATCTGTATATCTTGCCATAAAACAATTCTCCGTTAGCTAACTTGATGATCCATAATTATATATTATCCCGGCTTACACTCTTCTCTTTTTCGGAGGTCTGCAGCCGTTATGAGGGATAGGAGTCACATCCTTGATAGATGTAATCTCAAGCCCTGCGGCCTGAAGCGCTCGGATGGCTGCTTCACGTCCGGAACCCGGGCCTTTGACCAGTATTTCAACTCTTCTCAGTCCAAGGTCCATTGCAGTTTTGGCGCAAGCCTGAGCTGCCAGCTGCGCAGCGAACGGTGTGTTTTTCCTCGAACCCTTGAAGCCAACCTGTCCAGCAGATGACCAGGATATTACATTGCCATAAGTATCAGTCAATGAAATTATTGTATTGTTGAATGTAGCTTTTATATGAGCGACACCACTGGCATCAACTTTTTCTTTCTTTTTTGTACTTCGTTTTCTCGGACCAGCCACAAATTACTCCTGTTATTATTTTATTTCTTTTTACCTTTTCCTACTGTCCGCTTCTTTCCTTTACGCGTCCTCGCATTTGTCTTTGTTCTTTGACCGTGTACCGGAAGGCCTCTTCTGTGACGCAGACCGCGGTAACATCCAATATCCATAAGTCTCTTGATATTCATCTGTATCTCAGTCCTGAGCGCACCCTCGACCTTAAGATCGGTCTGGATCTTCTTACGGATTGTCGCAACCTGCTCATCAGTAAGGTCCTGTACCTTGATGTTCTCATCTATCTTACAATCCTCAAGGAGTTGTTTTGATAACGAAAGACCTATTCCATATATATATGTAAGCGCTATTACAACTCTTTTTTGTCTTGGCAAATCTACTCCGGCTATACGTGCCAAAAGAACCTCCTGAATAAATTTAAAATATAATATTGTTAAAATAAATCTCCATCACATTAATTTGATGGAATTATCCCTGACGCTGCTTATGTCTTTTGTTTTTGCAAATTACTCTAAGCACACCTCTTCTTTTGATTATCCTGCAATTATCACACATTTTCTTTATAGATGGACGTACTTTCATTTCTTTCTCAACCTGTTGTATTACTGATCAAATAATTTATTTGTATCTATAAACGATCCTGCCTCTCGACAGATCATAAGGAGACAGTTCTACTGACACTTTGTCTCCCGGTAATATCTTAATAAAATGCATTCTCATTTTCCCTGAGATATGCGCAAGGACTTCATGATCATTTTCCAGTTTAACTTTAAAAGTAGCGTTAGGCAAAGTTTCTGTTATGGTTCCGTCAATTTTTATTGCTTCTTCTTTTGCCAAATGTCATCTCCCTAGAGTCAAGATTTCTGTTCCGTTTTCAGTAACAGCGACTGTATGCTCAAAGTGTGCCGACGGTTTTCTGTCGGCAGTTACAACAGTCCAGCCATCACGTAAAAATTCAATCTCCTTAACACCTGTATTGATCATCGGTTCTATCGCAAATACCATTCCGGGCATAATTCTCGGCATCGGGCCGCGGTTCTCGTCGTAATAATTCGGGATCTCGGGTTCCTCATGAAGGTTTTCTCCTATCCCGTGCCCTACAAGTTCTCTGACTACAGAATACCCATTTGATTCCGCGTGATTCTGAACCGCTTTTGATATATCAGATATCCTGTTATCCGGTATTGCCTGCTCAATCGCTTTTTCAAGGGATTTCTCTGTAACATCCATTAATCTCTTTTTATCCTCGGAGATCTCGCCTACCGCGAATGTTTTTGCAGCATCGGAGTAATATCCGTCAAGCTTGACTCCGATATCGATACCTACGATTTGTCCAGTTTCTAAAGAACGATTTCCGGGTATCCCGTGTACGACCACTTCATCTATCGAGATGCAAGCGCTTGCAGGAAAACCTCTGTAGCCCTTAAATGCCGGGAATGCGCCTGCGCTCCTGATATATTTCTCGATTTCAGAGTCGATCTTTCCTGTTTCAATACCCGGTTCTACTAAATCATCAATTAACTTGAACGTCTTTACTAAAATTTTCGCTGCCGCTTTCATCTTTTCGATCTCGGACGGCGAACGACGATAGATCATTAATTCAAACCTTCCAGAACTATATTGATCTCATCATAAACTTCATCCGGCGCTTTATTCCCGTCTATTGATTTTAGCTGACCTTTTGAGCTATAAAACTCAATTAAAGGCGCAGTCTGGTTATTGTATACTTCCAGCCTGTTCCTTATAGTCGATTCTTTGTCGTCATCTCTCTGATAGATCTCACCGCCGCATTTTTCACATACCATATCAGCCGGAGGAGGATTTGTAACGGTATTATAATCCGCGCCGCAATTCCTGCAAATTCTCCGGCTGGTCAACCTGCCTACGATCGCTTCATTATCTACTTCGATATTAACGACGATATCAAGCGGTCTGTTCAATTCTTCAAGCATTACGCCCAGAGCTTCGGCCTGGGGTGTAGATCTCGGAAAACCGTCTAGAAGAAAACCGCTTTTGCAGTCATCTTCGTTCAATCTGTCACGCATCATATTGATTATAATGTCATCTGTAACAAGTTCTCCTTTATCCATAAATGCTTTCGCCTGCAGCCCCAGAGGTGTACCTTCTTTCAGCTGCGCACGGAGGATATCACCTGTGGATATCTGCGGTGCATTATACCTTTTGGAAATCCTCTTCGCCTGGGTTCCTTTACCGACACCGGGCGCACCAAGTAAAATCAGTCTCATGATTAACGTCTCCCTCGTAATCTACCGGTTTTCATGAATCCGTCATAATGTCTCATCAGCAGGTGTGATTCGATCTGCTGCAGAGTATCAAGAACAACACCCACTACGATCAGCAGACCAGTACCACCGAATATCAATGCAAACTCCATTTCAACATTGAATACTTTGTTGACGATATACGGAAAAATTGCAATCAATGCCAGGAATATTGAGCCCGGCAGAGTTATCTTTGTTAGAATATTATCTATAAATTCTGCAGTCTTTTTACCGGGACGAACACCGGGAATAAAGCCGCCCTGCTTCTTCATATTATCAGCAACATCAGTCGGGTTGAATGCTATCGCGGTATAGAAATAGGTAAAGAATACAATCAACAGACCGTAAAAGAACCAGTATACTTCATGGCTGTATGAAAAATATCTGGCAACACCTTCCCAGAAAGGATTCCCCTGAAAAAAAGTTGCTACAGTCTGAGGTACGAAAATTATTGCCTGAGCAAAAATGATAGGCATTACACCGGCCGTTATAACTCTTAACGGTATATGGGTTGACTGGCCGCCGTATACCTTTCTGCCGATCACTCTTTTAGCATATTGTACCGGGATCTTTCTCGTACCTTGAGTCAGCATTATGACAGCTGAAATCGTCCAGAACATGATCGCAAGCAGAATCAGCTCAATAATAAGCTGCCTGTTTGCCTGCATCAGCTGGTATAACTCTCCGAGGAATGCCTGAGGATATCTTGCAACAATACCTATCATGATTATGAGAGAAATACCGTTGCCTATACCTCTCTCCGTAATCTGCTCACCAAGCCACATTATGAAGACTGTTCCCGTTGTCAGAGTAACCATTGTCATCAGTTTAAAACCGATTCCCGGATTTGGGACTATAGCCATCCCGCCTGCGCTGGCCTGAATACTTTCAAGAAAAACACTTGCGCCCCATGCCTGCATTGCCGCTAGAAGAACTGTTCCATAGCGGGTATACTGAGTTATCTTCTTTCTTCCCTCTTCTCCCTCTTTCTGGAGCCTCTGGAAATATGGTACAGCAGAACCTAGAAGCTGAAGGATAATTGAAGCGTTGATATAAGGCATTATTCCAAGCCCGAATACTGTTGCTCTCTGGAATGCACCGCCAACGAACATATCGAAAAGTCCGAAAAGTGTATTGGATGCTGCCGCTTCCTGGAACCATTGCCCTAATGCCGCAGCATTGATACCCGGCGTTGGAACGTGACCGCCAATCCTGTACACTATCAGAACACCCAGCGTAAAAAGGATTCTTCTTCTGAGTTCAGGGATCTTGAAGATGCTTTGGATTTTCTGGATCATAATAGATTAACAGCGCCTCCTGCTTTGGTAATTTTCTCAACTGCGCTTTTACTGGCTTTATGAGCAGATATCTGGATCGGGAAGTCGATCTTTCCATCACCGAGGATCTTCACAGGAACGTCAGCTTTTTTTATCAGACCGGCTTCAAGCAGGTCTGATATTTCAGCCTTGTCCTTGCCTTTTAGCTTTTCCAGTGAATCCAGATTTACGATCTGATAGGTTTTCCTGAAAAGGTTTGTAAATCCAAATTTCGGAATTCTTCTCTGGAGAGGCATCTGACCACCCTCGAACCAGACCGGAATACTCGCGCCGGAACGGGATTTCTGCCCTTTATGACCTTTGCCGGCAGTGCAGCCCTGACCTGATGCCGGACCTCTGCCTATTCTTTTCTTCTGTTTTTTCGAACCCTTCGCAGGGGATAGTGTATTCAGTTTCATAACCAACCTACTATTCTTCAATTATTTTCACAAGATGCGGTATCTTCTTTACCATACCTCTGATCTGCGGAGTATCGGCTTTTTCCAGCGTCTGTCCCAGTTTCTTGAAACCCAGAGCCTCAACTGTCTGCTTCTGCTTCTTGTTATAACCAATAACACTTTTATAGTGCCGTATTTTTATTGTTTTTCCAGCTTTTTTCTTTTCAGCCATCTTAGTCAGGTCCAGATTAAAAATTATTGATATACTTTACTAATGGGAATACCCTTTCTGCGGGATACGGTATAGGCATCCAGCAGGTTCTCCAATCCGGACATTGTTGCTTTTACAACATTGTGCGGATTCGAAGTACCAATAGACTTTGTAAGGATGTTCTGTATCCCTGCAAGCTCCATGACGGCACGGACAGGGCCTCCCGCAATAATTCCGGTACCGGGGGATGCCGGTTTCATAAAAACTCTTGCCGTACCATACCTGCCTACTATCTCATGAGGTATTGTCCCATTGATTATTATTATCTTCTTTAGGTTCTTTCGTGCATTTTCGATGCCTTTTGTAATAGCTATGGTAACTTCATTTCCCTTTCCAAGGCCTACACCCACAACACCTTCTTTGTTACCGACAGCAACTATGGCATTAAAGCTGAATCTTCTACCGCCCTTGACTACCTTGGCGACTCTGTTGATGTGCACGACTTTTTCTTTTAATTCAATTTCTGCTGGATTTTTTATATCCAAGATTAAACTCCCTGTTAATTATCCGATTTAAAATTCCAGGCCACCTTTTCTTGCTCCCTCGGCAACGGCTTTCACTCTACCGTGATACTTGAAGCCGTTCCTGTCGAAAACAACCTGCGTTACGTTGAACTTCTTTGCCTGTTCTGCAATATCAAGCCCAATCTGTTGACTTATATCCATTTTCCCGGTTGAGGATTTCTTCAACGATTCATACTTACCTGCAACACTTGAAACTGTGCAGAGGGTTTTATGGTTCACATCATCAACCAATTGTGTACTGATATTGTTATTTGCTCTGAAAACAACCAGCCTGGGTTTGTCAGCTGTTCCATTGACTTTTTTTCTGATCCTTTTCTTAACCCTGATCCGGTGTTTTTGTTTTTGCTTAAATTTGTCTTTCATTTCTCAAAATACTCTTTTTAGAATTAACCTGCTGTCTTTCCAACTTTCCGGCGGACTTCTTCACCAAGATATCTTACGCCCTTGCCCTTATATGGCTCCGGCGGCCTGAATGATCTGATCTTGGCAGTTACATCTCCGACAAGGTGCTTATCTATACCAAGGACAATTATCTGAGTCCTGCTTGGAACTTCAAGCGTTATACCCTCGGGCGGCTTAAAAAGTATCGGATGGGAGAATCCGAGATTCAGGAGAAGATTCTTACCCTTTAATTCTGCAGTATAACCAACTCCCTGGATCTCCAGCTCTCTTTTATATCCTTCAGACACACCGATTATCATGTTGCTGATCAATGCACGGAATAAACCGTGATAAGATCTATGTTTCTTAGTAGTACCATTGCTCTCTACGACTACCTTATTCTCCTCCTGTTTCACCAGAACTTCTTCCGGCAGTCCCTGGAAAAGCTCACCCTTGGGGCCGGCAACGGTTATACCGTCTTTTTCAAATTTTACCGAAACTTTATCAGGAATATCTATCGGTACTTTTCCAACTCTTGACACAGTATGCTCCTATCAATTCTTACCATACATAAAAAAGGACTTCGCCGCCGACATTTTTCAGCTTAGCTTCTTTATTAGATATTACCCCAACCGGAGTAGAAAGCACTGCTATACCGAGGTTGTTTAGTACTCTCGGTAAATTAGCAGCTTTTGCGTATCTGCGCAGTCCGGGTTTTGAAATGCGCTTCAATCCTGTTATAACCGAAGTATCTCTATCATATTTCAGGTATATCCTGATTGAGCCCTGGACACCGTCATCTATAACGATATAGTTGCTGATGTAGTGCTCATCGAGAAGGATCTGGGAAATATGTTTCTTGAGATTCGATGCCGGGATATCAACATATTTTTTCCCGACTTGTAACGCATTCCTTATACGTGTTAAATAATCTGCTATTGGATCTGTTACTGGCATTAATTCACTCCTTGCAACCTAAGATTCATTACCAGCTGGCCTTGACTACACCGGGAATATCTCCCTTTAAAGCCAGTTCTCGAAAACAAATTCTGCAAATTCCGAATTTGCGCATATAGGCACGCGGTCTTCCACATCTGCTGCATCTATTATATTTTCTGACAGCGTACTTAGGTTCTCTTTTGTGTTTTGCTATTATTGATTTCTTTGCCACAGTTATCTCTTCTGTTATTTCTTAGTTAAAAGTCCACTTTTTATGCGGATTCTGCTTCGGCCGCCTGTTCTTCACGTTCTACAAAAGGCATCCCGAAAGCCTTCAGCAATTCATAACACTCTTCATCCGTTTTTGCTGTTGTTACAAAGTTTATATCAAGGCCATGGATGATCTCGATCTTGTCGTAATCGATCTCAGGGAAGATGATCTGTTCTTTAATCCCGAGATTATAATTCCCGAAACCATCAAACGATTTATCAGATATTCCTCTAAAGTCTCTTATCCTGGGAATAGCAAGTGATATGAATCTGTCGAGAAATTCATACATCCTTTCTCTTCTCAGGGTTACACGGCAGCCGATCGCATATCCTTCACGCAATTTGAAATTTGATACTGATTTCTTGGCTTTCGTTATAACAGCTTTCTGGCCCGATATTACCTGAAGGTCATCGACAACTATATCCAGGAGATTCTTATTTTGAATAGCATCACCCATACCAATGTTCATAGTTATCTTTGTGATCTTCGGAATTTCCATTACATTTTTATAATTGAACTTCTTCTTAAGAGCAGGCATAATCTCTTCACGATACCTTGTCTTCAGCCTGGGAACATAATCCGATTTTTCAGTTTTCGGTTTAGACTTCTTCTCTTTTTTATCTTCTTTCTTCTTACTGTCAGCCTTCTTTGCGTCAGCCTTAACCTTCTTGTCGTCAGCTTTTTCTTTTTTTGCCTTTGAAGAATCCTTCTTCGCCTCCTTCTTTACAGCTTGTTTCTCGTCAGAAGCTTTTGCGGGCTCTTCCTTCTTTTCGGTTTTTTTCTTAGCTGCCGGTTTTTTTACCTCTTTTTTTGTATCTTCGGCTACTGGTTCAGCTTTTGTCTTCTTGGCTTTTGTATCTTTCTTTGCCTTTTTTTCTTCTTTTGCCGGTTCAGACTTTTTGCTGTCTTCAGCCTGTTCTTTTTTGTCTTTTTCTTCAGCCATTTTAATGCTCTTATATCCTGAGTTTAAAGTTTACTATGCTGATGTTACCACCATTTCACCGCAACTCCTGCAAATTCTGGCAGATTTTCCGGTTTCGAGTATTTTGTGTTTTATCCTGCCGGTTTTATTGCATTTAGGACATACAACGAGTACGTTTGACACATGTATCGGAGCTTCCTTTTCCACGATCCCGCCCTGCGGATTCTTTGTAGTGGGCCTTGTATGCCTTTTGATCAGCCTTACACCCTCTACAAGGATCTTCTCGGTCTTGGGATAGGTTTTTAAAA
>JANQEH010000271.1 GCA_028278455.1 bacterium | reverse complement strand
CTGGATCCTGAGTTTGAGGATTGGTAAGAATAAAATTCAGTACTCAAATGACAGAGCTAACGAGATTATAGAAAGCGCAAAAAAGGAGACTGCAACTCTCCAGAAGGAAAAAGAACTCGAGCTCAAAGATAAATGGTACAGAATGAAACAGGATTTTGATAAGGATACAAAACAGCAGAAACATGAACTTGACAAGCAGGAAAAATCTCTTCTGAACAAAGAAAACAGTATTGACAGGAAGGCAGACCTGATCAATAAAAAAGAGAAAGAGATATATGCTTACGAGAAGGATCTCAAGGAAAAAGATGTAAACATAATGCACATGCGCCAGAAGCTGGAAGAAAAAATAAAGGAGCAGAATGTCCAGCTCGAGAAGGTTGCGAGATTAACCCAAGATGAAGCCAAACAGATCCTGATGGATAATCTATTGGATGAGGCAAAATTAGAAACAGCTAAAAGAGTTATGGAACTTCAGGAGGAGTCAAAGCTGACAGCTAAAAAGAATGCCAGAGATGTCATAGTATCGGCAATTCAGAGGTCTGCGGCTGATCACTCTGTTGAAACGACCGTCTCAGTCGTCAATCTTCCCAGCGAGGAAATGAAGGGAAGGATCATCGGACGCGAAGGTAGAAATATAAGGGCATTTGAGCTTGCAACCGGAATTCAGGTAGTTATCGATGATACACCTGAAGCTGTTGTGCTTTCCGGTTTTGATCCAATGCGGCGAGAGATCGCAAAAATGGCGCTGGAAAACCTGATTACCGACGGCAGAATCCATCCCGGCCGGATCGAAGAATCAGTTGATAAAGCCAAGAAGGAAATGGAAGATATAATTACTGAAGCAGGTCAGCAGGCTCTAATGGATTGCGGTATAAATAAAGTTCATTCTGAGCTTATCAGGACAATGGGAAAACTGAAGTTCAGAACCAGTTACGGCCAGAATGTTCTTACTCATTCGATAGAAGTTTCTCAGCTCTGCGGAATGATGGCGTCTGAACTTGGGCTTGATCCTTCTCTCGCAAAAAGAGCCGGATTTTTTCATGATATAGGTAAGGCACTCGATAAAAGTGTTACAGGATCACATACAGAAATTGGTTATGAATTCGCAAAAAAATACAATGAACATCCTGTAATCTTGAACGCCATAAGAGCCCATCATGAAGATGTCGAATTCACCAGCCCGATCTCTATACTAGTCCAGGCTGCAGATGCGATCTCAGGTTCCAGACCGGGTGCAAGACGTGAATCACTGGAAGGTTATGTGCAACGGCTTATCAGGCTTGAGGAAGTAGCTTCATCATTTGAAGGCGTTACTAAGACTTATGCTATTCAGGCAGGCAGAGAGGTCAGGGTTATGGTAGAACCTGATAATATAGATGACTCAAAATCTTTTGTGCTTGCACAGGATATAGCGAAAAAAATAGAATCGGATATGGAGTATCCCGGACAGGTTAAGGTAGTTGTTATCCGGGAATTGAGAGCAACGGAATTTGCCAAGTAAACAGGTATGCTGACAGATAAGATCACAGTTCTATTCATAGCAGATATTGTCGGAGAACCAGGGATAAATATTGTTCTGGAGCAGATCGCAGGACTAAAAGCAAAGTATAGTGTCGATTTTTGTATAGCAAACGGTGAGAATGCAAGCAGAGGTAAGGGGATAACAAAAACAATTGTAAATCAGCTTATTGATGCAGGGGTAAACGCAATTACGTCGGGGAATCATATCTGGGAAAAACCCCAGTTTGCAAAACACATGGAAAAATTCACGATGGTTCTGAGACCGGCGAACTATCCTGAAGGTAATATTGGATATGGCTACAGTATGCATTCAATCGACAATGAGACAATATTAGCGGTACTGAACCTTCAGGGTAGAACATATTTACCCTCGATCGACTGTCCTTTCAGAACAGCTGACAGGCTATTGAAAGAAATCAGGAAGAAGACAAAAAATATTATAATAGACATGCATGCGGAGGCTACGGCGGAAAAACTTGCATTTGCCTACCACGTTGACGGGAAGGTATCAGCAGTTATAGGTACGCATACACATGTCCAGACAGCTGACGAGAAGATCATGCAGAAAGGCACTGCCTATATAACTGATGTCGGGATGACAGGGCCTGCTGATTCGGTAATAGGGCTTAATAAGAAGATCGCAATAAACAGATTTATATACCAGATACCCATAAGATACCAGATAGCTGGCGGTAAAGCGAGACTTGACGGAGTCATTGTGAAAATTAATCCATCGTCCGGTAAAGGACACAGTATAGATAGAATATCGTACGAAAAACCAGATAACGGGTAAAAAACATGACAAAGATCATCGACGGAAACGAATTAAGTAAACAGATCAAGAGTGAGATTAAAGAAAGGATCAATGTGTTAAAGGATAAAGGGCTAATTCCCGGGTTGGGTGTTGTCCTTGTTGGCGACGATCCTGCATCCCACGTTTATGTAAGAATGAAAGAAAAAGACTGTGAAGAGGTCGGTATTTATACGGAAACAAAAAGGCTTCCAAAAGATACTCCTCAGCAGGAAATTATAGATATCGTCGACAGCTTTAATTCCGATGAGAAATTTCATGGTATACTTGTTCAGCATCCTCTGCCGGGCCATATGGATGAAGTAGAAGTTTTTGATCGTATTCTTCCAGCTAAAGATGTTGATGGTTTTCACCCATTCAATGTAGGTAAACTTCTGATCGGTGACAATACATTCGTAGCCTGTACACCATACGGAGTAATGGAAATGTTAACAAGATCAGGTTATTCACCTGAAGGTAAGCATGCAGTAATCGTGGGAAGAAGCACGATTGTAGGTAAACCGCTCGCTGCGCTTCTTGTTCAGAAAGATAAACATGCTAACGCCACCGTTACAATATGTCACTCCAGGACAAAAGATCTTGGAGAAATAACAAGGACGGCTGATATTCTGATAGCGGCGATAGGTTCACCAAGGTTTATCAAAGCCGATATGGTTAGAGACGGGGCTGTTGTGATAGATGTCGGCGTTAACCGCATTGACGATCCGTCAAGAAAGAGCGGTTACCGGCTGGTTGGTGATGTCGATTATGAGGCGGTTCTTGACAAAGTAGAAGCTATTACTCCGGTCCCGGGCGGGGTTGGTCCAATGACAAGGACAATGCTTCTTAACAATACAACATTATCCGCAGAGAATTCACTGAAATAGCGCCCGTAGCTTAACGGATAAAGTACTGGATTCCGGATCCAGTGATGAAGGTTCGATTCCTTCCGGGCGTACTGTTGTTTCTAAAAAGGACTTGCTTTACTATTTAGTGAGTCCTTATTTTCTTATTTGATCCATGCTTAAGATTTTCGGTAAATATTAGTGTCTGCAAAAGAGAAAAATACGGCAATATTTATTTTTGGACCTACCGGTGTTGGAAAGACATCAGCAGGATTCAGACTCGCAAAAGAACTAAAAGGCGAGATCATTTCTGCAGATTCAAGACAGATGTACCGGGAAATGAGTATCGGGACAGATAAACCGCCAGAGGAATACCTTTCCAGTGTTAAACACCATTTCATAGATACTCTCGATCCAGGGGCTGATTATAACTCGGGTAAATTCGGAAAAGAAGCAAGGAGGATCATTGAAAATGTCCTCAACCGTGATCTCGTTCCAATCATTGTCGGAGGCTCAGGATTATATTTAAAGGCAATTCTTGAAGGATTTTTTGAAGAGAGTGTGAAAGACAACAGGATACGGGCCGGTCTTAAAAGCCGAATCGAAAATGAAGGTAATGAGAGGCTATACAAAGAGCTTCTTGACGTTGACAGGAAATTTGCAGAAAAAATATCTCTTAATGACTCTCAGAGGATCATCAGGGGACTTGAAGTCTATCATGCTACCGGTAAACCTTTAACGAAGCAATGGGAGGAGAATAATATCACTCTGACGTTCACTCCCTTACTTATTGGGCTCATCAGGCCGAGAGAGATCCTTTACGATAATATAAATAAACGTGTCGATAAGATGATCAATTTGGGATTGATAGATGAAGTAAAAAAGCTGAAAGATGCCGGATTAAGCCTTGAGAATAATTCCATGCAGACTTACGGCTACCAGGAAGTATTTCAATATCTTGAGGACGAAATTGGATATGAGGATATGATAGAACTGATCAAGAAGAGAACGAGGAATTTTGCTAAAAGACAATTGACATGGTTCAAGAAGATGGATGGAGTAATCTGGCTGGATGCCGCAAAAGGAATTGATGAAGTAGTAAATTCTATATTAGAGAAATACAATACAGTCTGAAATCAGGCAAACATGTCGACAAATCTGTCCTGGGGGGATTTAAAGCTGTTTTCCTTTATTGAACTTCTTTTGGCAACATTACCCAGATCCTGGGGTGTGAGATCTAACATTTGTTTGCGAAGCTGTCTGAATGTGTCTCTTGATCTTATGTTGGTCTTACGTACAGCGTTTTTGAAAAAACTCTGATTGAACGATATATTTCGTTGGATATTTACATTTGCGCTATTAAGATTTGCCGGCATCTATTCCTCCTTGAATAAAATTCATTGCCTTACAATATTTCTCTCTTATTTAGGTATCGGCAAGAATTCTTTATTCTTAAGTTTAAGTTAGTGCTTTCTTTGTGAGAAATCAAATAAAATTCAAAAGATATTTGAAAAAAAAGTATTGATATAAATCTATATTATTGAGATATTTATCGATTGAAGAAGTTATTTGTCTGTTATCAGGATATTTTCGCCGTTTATTGAGTATAATAGAATGAAATTCTCAGAAAAGCTTATTGCACTCCTTAAGAGTGATCCTTCAGTCACTGTACTGACAGGGGCCGGTGTATCGGCAGAGAGCGGAGTCGAGACTTTTAGAGGAGAGAACGGTCTTTGGAGGAAATTTAAACCGGAGGAATTAGCTTCAGTAGATGCGTTCCTGAGTAATCCCGAACTTGTTTGGGAATGGTATGGTTACCGGAAAAATCTAATTTGTGATATCCAGCCTAATCCCGGACATTACAGCATATCTGAAATGGAACGAATCTTTACCAGTTTTTACCTAATAACACAGAATGTAGACGGTCTTCATAAAAGAGCGGGAAACAGCAGACCAATCGAACTCCACGGTAATATAATGCGCAATAGATGCACAGGCTGCGACAAGCAATTTGAGAATATTGAATTCTCCGGAGAGATTGATCAGATACCAACTTGCGACAGTTGTTCCGAAATGCTTCGTCCGGATGTAGTCTGGTTTGGTGAAATGCTCCCGAAAGATGCATTGGAAGAATCGGAAATTGCTATTTCAAATTCAGACGTTTTCTTTTCAATCGGGACCTCTGCTGTTGTTCAACCGGCAGCGACTATGCCAGTATGGGCTAAGAACAACGGGGCGTATTTGGTTGAGATCAATCCTGAAGAAACTCCACTAACTACTTATGCTGATGAAGTGATCAATGGAAAATCAGGTGTAATTCTACCTGAATTATTAAGAGAGATAAAAGAATAGACAATGAAGATAAATAAAAAAAATATATCCACAGCTATCAGTGCTTTACTTTTATTGAATATTATTTTTATATCCGGATGTGCATATTTCAATACCTTCTTCAATGCAAAACAGGCATACAAAAGGGGAGTGAGGGCGGTTGAAGCAGATCCCCAGGGAAATGTATCATCTAATGCTATTACAGACTTTAACCTTGCGATAGAGAAAGCTTCAAAACTCCTTGAATTACATCCCGGCAGCAAGTATGTTGATGATGCTTTGCTTATGATAGGAAGGTGTTATTATTTCATGGGAGATTTCGACAAGTCCAAGAGGTCTTTGGAGGATCTCTTCAATAACCTTCCAAACAGTAAACTTATACCTGAAGCCAGGACAGTCTATGCACAGATACTTCTCGAAGAAGACCGCCCGGGTCTGGTTGAACTCGAATACCGAAAAATTATCGAGAATGAGCATTCAAGTCAGATATATAAAAATGAAGCATATTTCGGTCTGGCTAATCTTCTGATATTCAACGAAGATTATGACGGTGCGATTGAGCAGTTGATGGAACTTGTATCTGAGGTTGAAGATGAAGAATTCAAAAGTGAGATCCAGTTAAAGATCGCACAAAGTTATTTTGAAAAGGGAGAATATCTCAGTGCAGCTGAGGAATTTGTAAAGATTAATGAATTCGATCCTTCAATTGAGGTTGAATTTCTTGGTTATATCGGAAGGGGAAACTGTCTGATAAATCTGGAATTATACGAAGAAGCGGTAACACTATACCGGGAAGTACTCGTTAAATCTGAATTCTGGGATAATTATGTCGACATTTATATCGAACTTGCCAGAGCAAGGGAAATGAGCGGTAGAGAAGAAGCAGCGATCGAAATATTGATGGAATCTAGTTATTTTGATCCTTTGGAGGGAAAACTCAAACTTGATTCAATAAGAGTTGAGGTACCTCCGGACACATCCATTAAAGACTCTCTGGGAAATCGACTTTATACCGAGTCGACAATAGAAATCAGACCTCCTGCTCCCGTAAAATTAAATGCTGAACCTGAATTCTATATAGGAGAGATATATTTTAAGAAGAAATACAATTTTGAAAAAGCTAAAGAGCATTATAACAGGGCTAAATCAGCTGCACCTTCTCCTGAAATCCTGGAGGAGATTAACTACAGGGTGAATATCGTTGATGAGATTAATTCGCTGAATCAAAGAATAAAACAATCTCCACCCCGGATTCCTGTTCTGGATGACAATCCTGATGAACTCTTTTTCTGGAGAGATTCAATGCAGGCGTTGCCTGATACGATTTTTAAAACTCTTGCACCATTGGTCTCTCTTAGAAGGGATACTGTGAGGCTTGATACTGCAAATATGGATTCGTCAATTTTCAGGATAGACACAGTATATATTCCCAGGCAGGATACGGTTTTAAAATCTGTGATTCTTGATACGAACAGGGTGAAACAGATTAATGAATTGCAGTCTATAGGCAATGAAGTATTACGAAGAAGCGATTTCGATTCAACAATTGAAGTGTCTGAATATCTCATTACTCCAAACCTGTCCACCTATTTAAACGCATATAGCAACTACCCGGAAGGCCTGTTCAGGCATGAACTCAGTATTGTTACAAGCCTTTACAGGCTGGGAGAGATCTTCGACATTGAACTCAATGATCCTGATTCTTCTTATACCAGGCTTGACCTTATCCTGGAGAATTTTCCGGATCATGATATTTCTCCAAAAGTATTGTTCTATAAATATGATATGGCATTGAGGTATGAACTTGGAATTCATGAAGAAGTCAGGTCAGAGTTGATGAATAACTTTGGAAATTCAGTATATGCAAAGTTTCTTAAGGGTGATTCTACGATGCTGGTACCTGAAGAAGTGGTTTTCAATCCCTTCGATATAGATTCGGGGGCAATAAGGTATAAGGAGGCAGAAAAATTACTTTTTGAGGAGAAATTTGAAGAAGCATTAAGACAGTTCAGATTAATAAGCAGGTACTCTGATAGTCCTGAATGGAGAGCTAAATCTCTTTTTGCGACTGCATGGATCTATGAATATAAATATGGTGATAATATTAAGGCAATTGAATTTTATGAAAATCTTAAATCTGAGTTCGGAAACACTCCATACGGCAGAGCTGCAACGGAGAAACTGCTGGAGGTCGATAAGTGGAGAATGATGATCGAGACAAACAAGAGGATTTTCCAGAGACAGCTCAGTGATATTATCCAGATAAAACTTGACCAGGCATTCTCTGATACTGCAGGTGTTATTACCCTGGATTCCCTTTCACTGTTAGCTGTAACAGACAGCCTCGAAATCATAGTGTCAGATTCTCTGATAATATTTAACCGGGTAGCCAATATAGTGCAAAAAAAGATACTATCAAGTTTTGTTGACTCTACGGGAGCGGTTTATCTTGATTCTCTATCCTATGATTATGTTCATGATTCTCTTAGAATAATGATAACCGACTCGATAGCTCCATTCCTACTGGATTCACTTTCTGCTTTGAGAATAGTATTGGATGT
The DNA here is from genome assembly GCA_028278455.1 of bacterium. GTDB lineage: Bacteria > SM23-31 > SM23-31 > SM23-31 > SM23-31 > JANQEH01. The sequence goes on along the minus strand of JANQEH010000271.1, from coordinate 2,472 downwards.
ATCTGAATTAGTACCGGATGATTCTATTAAGACTTTAAAACCAGACTCGACAATAGTAACTGATACGACTGCAGGATTAATACCCGACACACTCACGATCGAGCTGGATTCAACAGGTATAATAAAAAAAGATACTACAAATATTGCACTACCGGATTCAATTGCTAATCCTGATTCGACGAAGACCATTAAACCTGACTCAACGAAAAAACAGTTAAAAGAGAATAATCCTTGAATAATTTTCTAAAGAATAATATATTTACTTAGAATTCTTATGTACTAGTATTACCGGATCTAAATATTTATCTTACGCAGAAAAACCATACTCCGAGAAGAATACTCGGTTTTTTTATACACAAACCACCCATAGCCAGACATGAACGAAAATATGAATACCAGGATCCATGAGTGCGAGAGCAGAGTAAATTCGCTGGAGCAAATCAGTGACAGCTCATTTATACACGAATTTGAAGCTCCGGAAATTGCAGCAAAGTCAAAACCAGGCCATTTTTTGCAGGTTCGCATATCAAAGTCATATGCACCATTTCTACCAAGGCCTTTCAGTGTATTAGATACCGACTGTGCAAAAGGTACTGTCAGAATCCTCTACAAGGTTTTTGGTGAAACAACAGCAGTGCTTGCAACAAAAAAAGCGGGTGATTCTGTTGTGCTTCTTGGTCCACTTGGAAATACATTCAACATCAACCGATATAATGAAATTCTACTTGTGGCGGGGGGAATAGGTATACCTCCGCTATATAATCTGTTGAAAAATGAGGATATCAGTGATAAGAACGTTAAGCTGTTCTTCGGTGCTTCTTCTAAGAATGAATTATATTTATTTAATGAATTCGCTAAAATGCCTATTAATCTCACTGTTACAACAGATGATGGTTCCTTTGGTGAAAAACAGTTCATTACCGTACCTTTTGAAATCGAGTTAAATAAAATTGGAAATAAAGTTAATGCTGTGATCCTTGCCTGCGGCCCTATGGCAATGCTCAGGACAGTGCAGAAACTGGCTTTAGAGCACAACATTCCAGCTCAATTATCAGTAGAAACAATCATGGCCTGTGGTATTGGAATCTGTCAGGGGTGTGTTCTTCCAGGGCATAATGAGAAAAAATACTCACTGGTGTGTACTGACGGTCCAATCTTCAATGAAAAGGAATTGATATTATAATATGGCAGATCTATCTATAAACATAGCCGGAAATCGATTCAAGAATCCGGTTTTTACTGCATCTGGTACATTCGGGTACGGTTCCGAAGTTTCGGATCTTTATGATGTAAACCTTCTTGGGGGAATAATAACTAAGACCATAACGAGACAACCGCGAGCCGGTAATCCTCCGGGAAGAATAGCTGAAACGACGGCAGGCCTCCTGAATTCAATCGGCCTTGCAAATGTTGGACTGAAAAACTTTATCAATGAAAAAATACCGTATCTTCAGGGGCTGAGTACCGGGATAATCGTAAACGTTGCGGGGGAGTCTCTTGAGGATTTTGTTGAACTTGTCCGTGGCCTCGATGAGTTCAATATAATTGACGGATTTGAATTGAATCTTTCCTGTCCGAATGTATCTGGCGGGCTTGATTTCAGTACAGATCCAAAACTTGCTTTCAAGGTTACCAAAGAAGTGAGAAAAGTTACCGGGAAACTGGTAATCCCTAAATTGACACCAAATGTGACAGATATCAACGCTATAGCAAAGGCAGTTGAAGACGGAGGGGCAGATGCTGTGTCCCTGATAAACACTTTATTGGGAATGGCCGTGGACATAAAAACCCGGCGCCCGAAGCTGGGAAATATCATGGGCGGCCTTTCAGGCCCTGCGATTAAACCGGTTGCGCTTGCGAGAGTGTATACAGTCAGCAGAGATGTGAAAATCCCGGTTATCGCGATCGGAGGGATATGTTCAACTGATGATGTGTTGGAATTCCTGATAACCGGAGCAAGCGCTGTTCAACTGGGTACAATCAATTTTATCGATCCCCTGGCACCTGTAAAGATAATAAAAGAACTTGAAGAACATTTCAATAGGAATGGGATCAGCTCAGTAGATGAGATAATAAATACAATACAGACATAATATGGACTCCAAGATCACACAACGGTTCAGATTTTCAATAATTGCAGTTATTTTAATTAGTCTGTTTATAGTAAACTGCAGTGTAAGCCCGAAATTCCGCAAAAACAGACTACCGACCACTGCTTCCAAACCCGAATACACAGTTAAAGCTCCCGGTGATCTTATGAATGCTCCCAGTCTTAGGACGTATAATGGACTAGCCTCATGGTATGGACCAAAATTCCATGGCCGAAAAACAGCGAATGGTGAAACATACGATATGTATAAGATATCAGCAGCACATAAGGAACTGCCGTTCAATACTTGGATTCGTGTTACAAATAAGAAGAATGGCAAGAAGCTGCTTGTAAGGATCAATGACCGCGGCCCGTTTATTAAA
>JANQEH010000263.1 GCA_028278455.1 bacterium | reverse complement strand
CTCAGCCTGCGGTCCTTTGGGTCCGTCAGTGATCTCGAATTCGACCTTATCGCCTTCGGCAAGGCTCTTGAAGCCATCGCCGTTGATTGCTGAATAATGAACAAATACGTCCGGTCCGCCATCTTCCTGAATTATGAAACCATAACCCTTACTGTCATTAAACCATTTTACTGTACCTTTTGCCACGTTACTACTCCTAATGTTAATATTACAGCCGGTCATTAATTACATTGGATCGACCGGTAAAGCTTAAAGTGTACATATATATTGTATTAATGTCAAGCTATTTATCATCAATCTAATTATAAAACATCTACTTAGGATTTCTTATTTTAATGGCATGTAAAACTTTTTCATGGTTGATTTTTTATTTTTCTTAGATTAACTTACTATTCCGGTTAGTTTTATTACCGACCAGAGATATTTGAATATAGTCTTCCGAACAGATACATGATAAGGAGTATTATCGCTATGGATCAAAAAGCAAACGATAAGAATACGATCCCGGAATACAGGCAGGATCATGAACCTCCTGATGTAACAGAAAAATTCGGCTGGAAGTACCACCATCTGGGTATACCTACTGATATTCCCAGGCCCGATGAGATCCACCTGAAGGAATACGGTATGCATGTATCAGGATTCAAGACAAGCCCTTTCGGTATAGAGTGGATGCGGTTTGATGAAGACAGCCCGATATCAAAGCTGACCAGGACGGTACCGCACATCGCATTTGAGGTTGACAATATTGAATCCGCTCTGGCAGCAGTAAATTGTGAATCAGAGATATCCTCTCCTTCGGAAGGTGTTCGCGTGGCAATGATTATACACAACGGTGCACCTATCGAGCTTATAGAATTTACAGGAAAAAGGTAGGTTTCGAATGAAAGTTATTATAACCGGAGCGACAGGTTTTATCGGTAGAAATATTGCTGAGAGCATGCAAGAAGATGGAGCTGAGGTAACAGGTTTAGGACGAAACGTTGAAATAGGGAAGGTCTTGACAGAAAAGGGTATTGAATTTCTGGAGAATGACATAACAGATACGGAACGACTGATCGAATTATTCTCTAACGCCGACTATGTTGTACATTCTGCCGGCAAGAGCGGAGATTGGGGCAGTTACAGAGATTTTTATAACAATAATGTTATCGGGACACGTAATATAATTGAAGCCTGCAAAAAGCATAATATATTCAGAATCGTTTTTATTTCAACTCCCAGTGTTTATTACAACGGCAGGGACCGGCTGGATATACTTGAGAGTGATCCGCTCCCCAAAAAAATGGCAACAAACTATGCAAAAACAAAGTTTATCTGTGAAAATGAATTATTTAGTTCTTACCATGAGTCAGGGATAAAAACTATTGTTCTTCGTCCCAGGGCAGTTTATGGTGCTTATGATAAGACAATCATTCCGAGAATACTCAAAATGGCAGAAAAAGACCAATTCCCGTTGATTAAAGGCGGGAAGGCTTTGACGGATATTACCTATATTAACAACCTTATTGAAGCGGTTAAATTGTGTCTAAAAGCAAATGATGATTCCTGGAACGAGATTTATAATATTTCAAATGGACAATCCGTAACAATTTTCGATTGGTTCTCTGAAATGCTTCAAATATTCGAGAAGCGTTTTCAACCGAAGACAATTCCTGAACGGGCTGCAAAGATAATAGCAGGTATCAATGAATTGATTTGCACGATACCGTCCGTGAATACCAAACCATCCATGACCCGTTTTTCGGTGGGGTATATGTCAAAGTCTATGACAATGTCAATTGAGAAAGCTAAAGAAAAACTGGGATATTCACCGGTATTCAGTAATTCTGAAGGATTTCAGAACTACAAAGAGTGGCTTGCAGATAACAGATAAAAGGTTATAATTGATTTAAAACATGTATCCGAGGTTGAAGTAAGTGTGTTGGATATTCCTTCGGGAGTTCCACATTACTGAATATTCTATTGGGCCGATTAAACTGTTAACAGCAAAAGACAATCCGAAACCGTAAAACTTGGAACCGCCCGAAATCAGGTCATTAAGGTCGTTACCGTAATCTCCGACATTGGATTTAAAAATAAAATACCTGTCTTTCCACATCTCATACCTGGCGCTTAACTGAATTGCCCCGGCGCTTTTTCCGGCAAGCTGCAGGTAATCCATACCTATAAACGGGATCATTTTGGCATGCCTGCTGTTCTGCCCGCCAAGATATACATAGAATGTGGGATGGATATTTTCGCCATCGGCGAATCCGAAATTCACACTCCCGTCGAGAGCGAACTTAGATCCCAACTCACGAACAGTTCTTATTCCGGCTATCAACAGATTGCATGGATCGTTAAACATATCGATATCAGGTGAAGATGTATATTGCTTTCTATACGTATGCAGATCAGCATAAAGACTCATTCCCCTTCTAGGGAACGAAACCCTGTCGAGTGTATTAACATTTACTTTTCCGTGAATACCGAAAAATCCCATGTCCTTTGCTCCGGGATAATCCAAACCGACTATCTTCTGAATTCTTGCATGGTGATAATGGGCTCCAAGTTCAAATGAAAAGGAATTTGAATTGACATTCATTACATTCAATTCCATCTCCTGGTATTCGTACTTATAATCACCGGTCAGCACATCTTCATCGTAACGATATACCTGCATATCACCCAGATTCCAATCCAGTGAAATCCCCAAACCGGGATTACGTGTGATATATGCAAAAAAACTCATTTCAAGGCTTGGATTATCACCAAGTATCAGGTCGAGAGAAATCTTCGAACCATGTGTTACCAGGTTTCTGAAGGTAGTATTCAACAACAGAGCCGATTTGAGGTCTGAGCCATACCTCATACCCAGTCTGAAAACGCTCGGATGCTGCTCTTTTACATCAATGATCAGGTTTGTGCCTCCGGGTACAGGAAGAAATTTGTATGTAACCCGCTCGAAAAACTTACTTCCATACAATCTGTCTATTGCTCTTTCGACTTTTTCAGGGCTTAACCAGATACCCTTTTTAATTCCGAGCTTACCCCAGACAAGTTCCGGTGAGACTTTCTGCAGGCCGTTTATCTTTATATCGGCAAGGTAGAGTGATTCAATATCTGTAGTCGGTATAAATCGTATTCCCCCGGTTTCCAATTTGGTTGAATCTGCCAGCGCTTCAAGCCTGTCTAAAACAAGCCTGGCGGCAAGTTCACCCTGTTTGATCAAGGCTTCGGTCTTATCGAAACTCATAATATCGAAATCCGATATATCGGGTTTTATCAGGATATCACACAATTTCTGCTGTCTTTTCGTATCCGGTACTACATTGAAATTCATAGTCTGAGAAAATATCTCAACAAGTGAATTCAGTTCATCACGTTTAAATAGAAGATCTCCAACATCAACACCAATAATGATATCCGCACCCATATCGATCAGGTCTTCGACTGGAAAATTGTGAACCACTCCGCCGTCGACAAGCAGCCTGCCGTCAAGCTCTACAGGAGTGAAAGCTGAAGGGATAGACATACTGGCGCGTAATGCATCGGGAAGATATCCTGATTTCAATACCACAGCCTCACCTGTCTCAATATCTGCTGCTACACATCTGAATGGGATCGGGAAATCGTTGAAATCTTCAACGTAATGGATCGGCCAGCAGAGCCGCGACAGAAGCATTTGGATATTATGCCCCGACACTAATCCCTTCGGCAGTTCGATCTTGAAATTTGTGAAGGGGAATGATCCTATATATTTTCCTGCTTCTTCCTTCTCCTCCATAGAAAGATTCTGCAGTACTATATTATCTGACAATAAAATGTCCCAGTCCTGTGAGGTGGCTATTCTCTCAATACGTTTTGCATCATAACCGATAGCATATAATCCTCCGAGTATGCCCCCCATACTTGTTCCGGAAATAAAGTCGATTGGGACTCCCGCCTCTTCAAGAACTTTCAAAACCCCGATATGAGCCATACCTTTTGCCCCGCCTCCGCTCAATGCAAGTCCGATCTTCGGTCTGGGCTTATCAGCGCTGATCACAGAATTGAAAAGCAATGTATGAATTAAGCTGAAAACGATAACAGAAAGTATTATTACGGATCTTTTCATTTGTGTTCCAAAGTACTTATAATGATTAATTCCCGGCAACTAATCTTTCAAAAAAGGTTTCATAATTTGCTACTGTTCTCTCAATCGAAAAATCTTCGAGGGCTGTTTTCTTTCCGTTTGCAGCCAGATAACCTGCAGTATCCCTGCAATCAAGAATTTTTTTCAGCTTTGCGGCTAGCTGTTCAATATTGTTATCTTCAAACAGATATCCGTTTTCTCCATCCCTGATCAGTTCCGGATTTCCCGCTGCATCAGTTCCTATCACCGGGATTCCAACGGCCATAGATTCAAGCAGCGCCTGGGATAATCCTTCTGTAATTGAAGCCAGAACAGATACATTAAAAAGAGGATAATAGTTCAATACTCCAGGATATTTAATATCCCCCAGAAAATGGATTTCGTTTTTCAGTTCCAGACTATCAATTATACGAGTATATTTCTCTGTCCTCTCGATACCGGCAAAGATAACTTTCACATCCTTATCCAGCATAGGCAGAGATTTTAAAACCTGGTCCTGCTTCTTATCACGGGAAACAACACCGATAACCTTATCTGATTCGGTTATTCCAAGGTTTTTCCTTAACCTGGAGACTTCTAGATTATCGATCACATCATATTTTTCTCTCGGTGTGCCGTTATAGATCACTTCTATATGCCGGTCCGGGATACTCATTTTCATGAGCGCTTTCTTTACAGCCGCGCTGACAGCAACCAGTCTATGCGTTCCAACCGTGTAGAACCATCCATGGATAAAACCGCCGCTGCTGTTCGGGATCTGCCTCCTTGTGTGGACTACCCTTGCATCCAATCCATATAGCCATCGTGAGAATATGGAAATGTAACGGTCACGACTCATCTGCGCATTGACAATATCGATCTTTTCTTTCCTGATCAGATCCCGTACGATCTTCATGCTGACTGAGTCGATCTTGCTTGTAAATGGAATGTAAATGATCTCAACCGGAACGTCTTTCAGCAATGAAGAATACATTGAATCTTTTGTGCATCCGAGGAACACCTTATGCCCCTTTTCAGCCAATCCTTTTGCCAGGTAGGATACGGAAAATGTCGAGCCTGCTATCCCCCCCTTGCAAGTCATGATAAGGATATTCATGTCACTATAACTTATTCATTAACCCTGAAATTTAAAGGGGATAATTTATGAGATTTTAACGTGAAATGAAAGACCTTTTTAGCTTATCATTCATACCTTAGTGAATCAACCGGATTTGCTGAGGCGGCCCTAAATGTCTGAATGCTGATCGTTAGGACTGCGATTACCACGGACAGGATACCTGCAAGAATAAATACTGAAAGATCAATATTAATTCTGTATGCAAAATTATTCAGCCATCTGTCGATTATAAACCATGATATCGGCCAGGCAATAATATTTGCTGATATCACCCATTTTGTAAACTCATCTGAAAGTAATACAATAATCCCTGATAATGATGAACCCAGTACCTTACGAATCCCGACTTCTTTTTTCCGCTGTTCAACTATGAACAATGCCAGGCCGAAAAGGCCGAGACATGCTATAAAAACTGCAAGAATTGAAAAATATCCAAAAATACTCCCGAACCGTTCCTCGGATTTGTATTGCGAGTTAAAGGACTCATTAATAAAACTGTATTCAAATGGGAAATCAGGAGCCAGTTCAATAGACAATTGCCTGATATTTTCTAATGTCTCACTTATTCCGGTAGGGGAAATTCGTATATTGGCCATCCAGAGCCACCCTTCATTCCAGCTGAACAATAATGGCCTTATCTCATCCTGCAGAGATTCAAAATGAAAATCCTTTACGACACCGATCACCTCTACTTCTTTACTTGGAAATGACGAAGAACCCCATTTGCTCCTGTAAAATACTGTCCCTACAGGATCAACTAGTTTGAATTGACGTGCTGCCTCCTCGTTCATAATACAAGTCCCGAACTCATCGGACCTGATATTTCTTGAAAATTTTCTGCCGTCTATTAGCTCAAAGTCATAGATATCGAAATATTCCGGATCTACCGAGAATACTGCAAATCCCGTCCTTTCACCTTTATGATCAAAGCTTTCCCAATTATAAATTCTTCCAGGGTAACCCTGAGAAAAAGAAACATCCCGTATGCCCGGTATTCTAAGAAGTCTTTCGCGGAAAACACCTCTCATCGAACGCAATTCTCTGTTCAGATCGAAATGGATGATCTGTTCTTTGTTAAATCCCAGGTCTGCGTTTTTGACATAATGAAGCTGCTGAAACACTACAACGGTACCAATGATTAAAATTATCGAAATTGCAAACTGGACCACTACCAAAGTCCGGCGGAAAATCACGCCTTTCCTCCCCTTCGCGGCATCACCTTTTAATACTGAAACGGGTTTTATACCAGATAGATATAATGCAGGGTATAATCCGGCAATTAATCCAATGATAAATACACCGCCAAAAATTATTATCACGGTTAGAGGATCGTTTAATGAAGCTAAAGATAATTTACTATTTATCATGCTATTAAAAATCGGTATAAACAATATCAGCAGGATTCCGGCGGCGAGAAAAGAAATAGCAGATATCAGTACTGATTCAAGGAGGAACTGTGATACAAGCATTCTCTTTAAAGAACCGGATACTTTTCTTATACCTATCTCTTTTGCCCTTTTTGCAGCTTTCGCTGTAGAAAGGTTTATATAATTTATACAAGCAATCAAAAGTATAAAGAATGCAGCCGTAATAAATATATAGATGAACTGAAGATTCCCATACCTTCCGCTCCCTAATCCCTGGAAATATAATCCTTTCAGTGCGTAAAGATCGAAGATATTTCTCTTTTTTAAGATCTTATGAAAATGTTCAGTCATTTTGTTCGATACAGCTGTTTTGTCATGAATTTCCGGCAGCAGTACATATGTTTGAAGATTCCACGATCTGTAACTGTTTAATTCATGTTCTCCGATAATCTTACCGAGTGTAACGAAAGATGCAAGCACATCAAAATCGATATGAAATTTATCCGGATCCGAAATTACACCTGTAACGGTATAAATATTAGTATTATTAATTCTTATTGTTTTGCCTAAAGGATTTTCTTCACTAAAAAGAATATCCGCAATAGATTCAGTTAGCACAATTGAATACGGTACTGACAATGCTTCTGACGGATCACCGGCAATAAATTCAAATGAAAATATATCGAAAACGTCCCTGTCAACCCAGCAAAATCGTCTGATAGTCGTATATTTCGGATTATCCGGATCTCTCTCCGGAAGATATTTAGCAAGATAATCCGTTCGGATCTTAAACCGCGCCATCTTTTGAACTTCAGGAATATTTTCTCTGATCTCTTTACCGATGCCCGGGGCCAGATATGTCTGACTGAAGTTTTCAAACCCAACCCTGTATATCCTTTCTATTTTCTCATTGAATTTATCATAACTGTACTCATTCAGGACAAATACAATGATCAGTGTAAATACTGTCATACCTATAGCAAGCCCGGATATATTGATTACTGAGTATACCCTGTTTCTACTCATGTTTCTGCAGGCGATTTTCAAATAGTTATTCAGCATTGTACCGCTCACTGATAATTTCTCCTGAATATACCCGGGAAGGACTGCAAATAGATGAGACCAGTAAATTAACACCGCTATGAAATACCCTTTATTTTTCAGATCATCTCCGTATTCTTCCTCGTAATCTCCCAGTGCTGTATATCTTGTATATCTGTTTATCATCTTTTCCAGCATCCATCTGGCGATTTTAGGAGGTTTTTTTGATATTTTATTCATAGGTTTTTCAGTCAATTTCCAGTTTTGGCACACCCAGCCAGATCGATGCATTCACTTCCCTGATTTCGATCAGCGCCTTTTTTCCTTCATTTGTCAACCTGTAATAGATCTTATGTCGCCCTCCCCTTTCCGGAGTGGGTTCACCCTTGATCTGGCAGACATATCCATTTTTGAGTAATCTTCCGAGGGGTGCGTAAACTGCTCCCGAACGCCACTTTTTCCCTGTATCCTTTGCAACCTGCTCACGCACAGACATACCGTAGGCCGCATCCTGTAATTTCCAGATCGCAAGTAAGATAATTTCTTCTGTCCTCGTTAAGAAATACATAATCTCTCCTGTAATTTGATATGTATACGCTTTTTGGTAATATAGGTTTCATATTTTACCAATTTCCGTATACATATACTATATTGATTCAATTAAACCTGATGAAAATTTAATTCAGAAAGGCCTCAATCCTGATTAATGAGGTAATTTTTGATAATATTGAAGTTTTAATCTTCAATATATTGATCTATTATTCCCGTATGCAATTCTAAGACCTCAGAAAATATCATTCCGTTTGTGGATTTACCTATAAATGTTTTTTACATCTATTGAAGAATTCCCAAAACCTCCAGGATCAAGGCAGTTTCTGAGAGAATATTCAAACATCGTGAAAACAGGTTGTGTGTATGAATAATCTCGATTTCGGGAAGTAAAATCTACAGGAGATGTATCGTGACAGATTACATCCACCCTCCCATCACGACAAGTACAAGAGACTTTCGTTGAAACCGGTACCGCTGTTAATTAGATTATTCCCGTCAGATCTGTATTTCTGATTGTTCTGTTCATCATAAGTTCACTCGTATCTCAGGGAATCAATCGGATTTTTAGACGCAGCCTTCATAACAAGGATACTGATTGAAATTATAGCAATCAAAAAAGAAATTAGCCCTCCTGTTGCAAATAATACTAAATTCATTTCGATTCTATATGCGAATTGCTGCAGCCAGGAACTCATAAAATAACCTGCAATCGGCATTGCCAGAATATTGGCAATGATAAGCAAAACAATAAAGTCATTAGTCATCAGACTCAACAACTTTAATTTGGAGGCTCCTAATACTTTGCGTATCCCCAATTCCTTGGTTTTCTGTTCAATAATAAATGCCGTCAAACCAAAAAGACCCATGCTGGCTATGAGAATGGATATAAGTGAGCAGATAACTGTAATTCTACCCATCCTCTCCTCGCTTCTATAAAATCTCTCGAAATCTTCGTCCAGGAACGAATAATCCAATGGAACACCCATAGTGGCTTCATCCCACCTGTCTCTTATATCATCAATTGTTTTAGAAATATTGTGAGGGCGTATTCTGATACCGATATAAGTAGGAGTATACTCAGGATAGAATTGCCGGTGAAACAGAATTGCCAGTTGTTCTACTTCGCTGTGGAGAGATTTATCATGAAAATCTTTTACTACTCCTACCACCTTCAGTTTCTTACCCCTAACTGTCAGAAATTGCCCAAGTGGTTCACGCCAATCCATACTTCTGACAGTCTTTTCGTTCACAACAACTGCAAGCTGATCAGCAGGATGATCCTTTGAAAAAAACCTTCCTTTTATTATTTTCAATCCAAGTGTATTCACAAAATGATAATCGCTTATATAAGTTATCATTCTAGTTCCCTCTTTTCCTTCAGGTTCGAATTTCCACATAGTGGAACCTGTACCGGGAAACGCATACGACGAAGACACGAAATTAATATCAGGATAACTACGGAGTTCCTCCTTAAAAGAATTGTACTGGCCCTTCAACAACCGGGCATTTTTTATTACAAGTACCTGCTCCTTGTTGAAACCCAGATCCTTGTTTTTGAAGTATTGCAGCTGATTATATATCACCAGTGTGCTGATCAAGAAAAGAATGGAGATCGAAAACTGAAATACAACCAGACAGTTTCTCAGACTTACTTTTCGGTTGTCTGTTAAGATATTAAACCTGCCTTTGATCGCTGAAACAGGTCTGACAGAAGAAATATAAAAAGCGGGATAACTACCTGAAATGATCCCTGTAATTGCTGTCAGTAGAATTAAGCCCGGAATAAAATAATAATTATCAAAATAACCTATCTCCAATTGCTTACCGATCAGGCTCCCGGACATCTTTAATATTACTTCGAGTATAATAACAGCAAGAACCAGGGCGTGCAGGCTGATTATAGTAGATTCTCCAATGAACTGTCTAATCAATTGACTTCTTCTTGAACCTGCTATTTTTCTGATTCCTACCTCAAGAGAGCGCTTTGCGGATCTGGCAGTTGAAAGGTTTATAAAATTCACACAGGCTATCAATAATATGAATGCAGCGCTGACAGACAGTATATAGATATATTCGATCCTTCCGTTTTCCTGAAACTCGTTCCAGTTCATATGCGAATGCAGGTGAATATCTTTTAATGACTGGATCACATAATCATATTCTCCATTCCATCCGGGTTTAATGTGCTCATCTATCACAGCATCAAGTTTATTGTCTAACTGTCTTACCGACCCGTTTTCTTTCATTAAAAAATAGTTCTTTATCGTTTTGCTCTTCCAGCCATAATTACGATACTCTTCTTCTGCAGTAATCAGCGAAAGAGCAATGTCGAAATCGATATGTGAATTTCCGGGAATATCTTCCAGAACACCTGTTATCGAATAAAACCTTGAATCTACTCTTATTACCTGCCCGAGAGATTCTTTTTCACCGAATAGACGCCGGGCCGTCGATTCGGTAATAATTGCAGTGTTTGGATTGGATAAAGCAGTTACGGGATTCCCCTGTATCAGCATAAAAGAGAACAGTTCGAAGAAATATTGATCTGCGAATATAATCTTCTCCTTATTATACATAGATCCATCCGCCTCCAGAATACGGTAGTAATCTTCAGCAAACATCGCAACTGTCTCAATTTCGGGATAATCATACCTGAGTTTCTCACCCAGCATGAATGATGTGTTAACATCGCTTATCTCTAAATTTTCAACAGATGCTTTTGTTACAATCCGGTATATGTTTTGATAATTATCATGGAATTTATCATAGCTGAATTCATCGGCAATATAGAGATATGCAAATATACTGCATGCTATACCCAGGGCAAGTCCGAATATATTGATCACTGAATAACCTATATTCCTCTTCATGCTCCTGAGGGCAATCTTTATATAGTTCTTTGAAAGCGCCATACTCCTTCGGATCATATGGGAAAAGTATCCAGGTATTGAACCAAGCACCTGTTTCCACAACCACATTGACGCTTCGATTTTTCTTCCGGTCTCGGTTTTTTCCTTATATAATTCGATAATAATATCTTCAAGATCATACTCATTTCGATACCTTTTCAGTATTCTGATAATTAAAGATGCAAAAGCTGGGATTCTATATCTGTTGTTCTTTTTCATTTCTTTTTCTCCACAAGAACTTTTGGGATCTCTTTCCATATATTCTCATGCATTTTGCGTGACTGCTCGAGCGCTTCAAATCCTGCACCGGAAATGCAATAGAACATCTTGCTCTTTCCGCCTTTTTCATGGACCGGTTTGCCCTTCGTTTTGACCAGGAGACCTTTCCGGTATAACTGGTCAAGAGCGTTGAATAAAGTTCCGAGGATTACATCCTTACCAGTCATCTCGAGTATCATCCTGTGGATAGTAAGACTGTAGGCATTTTCCTTCAGCCGGTAGACAGCCAGAAGGATCGTCTCTTCGAAAACAGTCAGGGATTTCATAAATTTCTCCAGCGATTATAACTTATTTTACGGTAAAATCACGCTATTATAAACGTAACTTACGGTAATATGTTTCATTTTTTTCTGAAACGATGAAGGAAATGTTACAATCTGTTTACAATAAGGTAAAAAAAGGCTGCCAACCGACAACCTTTTTAACAAACATATCTGTTATTTTGCTATTTCTTAACAGGATAAGCGACCTTGTCGATGATCCACCACTTTCCATCCAGTTTAACCAGATTGATATAATCTTTCCAAACAACCGAGCCGCCGTCTTCAGTGATCTTCGCTGCGGCCACTCCTTCAGTAACATCTAATTGGTCGATCCTGTAACTTGCCTCATTCTCACCACCTATCCAGGAAAACATATCTGTTCTGGAATAATTATCCAGTTTACCCCGGTGTACATTGATCAGTCTGAAGTCTTCATGGATTATCTGGCTGAGCTTTTCCTTATCAGAAGTCTGCATAGCCTTGAAGTAATTTTTAATAGCTTCCGTCACTTCCTCTTTTTCGGGATTATGTTCTGGTGAAAATCCCGCTATAAGAAGGGTGGTTAATACCAGTGCGATTAATGGCAGTAAACATTTTATTTTCATTCTTTGGCTCCATATTTTTTTATTTAAAAATTAAAGTTATTCGTATCTCAGAGCTTGGACAGGATTCTTTAATGCAGCCTTTATCACCTGTACAGAAACAGTAATAAAAACTATAACCAGGATCACGAATATCGGTATCAGAAAGAACCACCAGCCGATATCAATCCTGAATGCATAGCTGTTAAGCCATTGTTTATAAAAGACAAAAGACAATGGGATCGAGATCATAAGCGATATTAGAATAATCCTGTAAAAATCTGATATCAGGGATCTGACTATCTCTACTACAGATGCACCGAGAGTTTTTTTTATGCCGATCTCTTTCAGCCTTGCAGAAACATTCACCATAGCCAAACCGAACAATCCCATGCATCCGATCAGGATCGCGATCATTGTAAAGAAACCCGAGACCTGTCCGAATTTAATGTCATTGCTATACTGCTTGTTAAAATATTCGTCAAGAAAAAAATACTCGAACGGACTTCCCGGATATATTGTCTCGCACACTTCCTTTATAGATTTAATTGTGCTCTGAAGATCGGAAGTGTTGATTCTTACCGAAATTTTCCCTCCGGCGAATGCTCCATTTATTATTATCATAGGACTGTAATCGTATTTCAAAGACCTCTGGTGATAATCCTCAATCACCCCGGCAACAGTAAATATATTGTCCTCAAAATAGATTTTCTTGCCGACGGCATCATCAGCATTCTCGAAATGGAGATTTGGAAGGGCATTCCTGTTGATTATCAGCTTTCTCCTGTCTGATTCATAATCTTCAGAAAAACCTTCACCAGCCATAAATTCGATATCATAATAGTCAAAGTACCTGTCGTCTACTGATAGAATATTGAATTCTCTTGCCTCGAATTTCGCTTCGTAAGTTCTTCGGGCTCCATGGATATTTAAAACATATTCTCCCGGAATAAAACTCGATACAGTACAGTTATTTACTTCCGGTACTTTTTCAAGCTCTGCTTTTAACGCTTTTCCCTTTGTAATTCTTTCTTCAATTGAAGGCCTGCCAAATATAACAGGAGCCTTGATGATCAAGGTTTTATCTATATTCAAACCAAGATCTTTTTCCATCATGTAATCTATCTGTTTATATACTGTCAGGGTACCTGCAATCAGGGCGACCGAAACGGCAAACTGGAATACGATCAGACATTTTCTAACAAGGTTGCTGCCGCCCCTCTCACTCAACTTTCCTTTAATAATATTCACCGGCTTGAAAGATGATGCTGCAAGTGAAGGATAAGATCCGGAAATAAACACTCCGATGGAAACCATGAAAGCAAGGAAAATCCAGAATTCTACTGAATACATAAGAGTTAGCTCATAGGGAATCCCGGCAAACCTGCTGAAATACGGCATACACAATATTGCGGTCCCCAGAGCTGCGGCGATTGATACCAAATTAACGATCAAAGTCTCAAGGAGAAATTGTCCGATCACATTCGACCTGTAAGCTCCAACCACTTTCCTGATTCCTATTTCTTTCGTCCTCTCAAGAAACCTTGCAGTGCATAGATTGATATTATTTATCCAGGCAGAAAATAATACAAGAACTGTAATTGCGATAAGAAAATACACAGTTTTTATATCTCCATTCCGCTCAAGTTCAAAGCTCAGATTCGAATTCAGATGAATGGATTTTAGAGACTGCATGTCATAATTCAATCCGGAATGCTCATCTTTTACCAGGCCGGCTTCAATTATTTTGAAATGATCATGCATTTTCTTCTCAAATACTTCAATATCTGTACCGGGCCTTAACAGCAGATATGTATGGAACGATGAAAAATACCAGTGATTTATCCAATTGCCGGTTATCGTAGAGTGGGATACCAGCATATCGAATTTCATATGCGAGTTTTGCGGTGCATCTTCGATTATTCCCGTAATCTTGTATTCCTGTCTCCCTCTGTGGGTAATATATTTGTCGAACGGATCCTCGTCTCCGAAGTACTTCCGGGCGGCCGATTCTGTCAATACCACAGTGTTTGCTTCAGTCAAAGCAGTGGCAGGATCTCCTCTGAGCATTTTGAATGAAAAAACGTTCAGAAATGAAGGCGAAGCAAAAAAGATCTTTTCCTCCGAGAAACTTCTATCTTCGTAGCTATAAATCCCGTTGGCGAAGATCGGATTAATTACAGCATAGTCGAGCACTTCCGGAAAATCATCCTTAGCTGTTTTACCTGCAGGACCATGCGAGCCAGCCCATTCATTCATTTTCACACGATAAATATTATCAGCATTCTCATGAAATGAATCATAACTCAGCTCGTATGTTATATATTGTACTAACAGGATACAGACTGCAAGGCCGATTGCAAGGCCGGATATGCTGATCACCGAATAAGTCTTGTGGCGTTTGAGATTCCTTAATGCGACTTTCAGGTAATTTCTAACCATAATCATACTCCAATGAATTGAGTTTCTGATCCTGCCGGGAATCATGATCAGGAGTTGTTTTATAAACCAGAAAACAGCTCTTGTATCTCCGTATCGCTTCTGTTTCTTATCATACTGCTCCTCAAGATCACAGGTCAGTGCTTTCTGAGATTCTTCCATAAGTATCTTTCCTGCAAGCCAGGATAATAATTTTGGGGATTTTTTGTAATCACCTCCTCTCATTATTTACTCTCTCTAACGTTGAAACGGGGGACTCCATCCCATACCTTGTCCTGAATCTCACGGATTTTATCAAGTGCATGCATTCCATCCTTAGTTAATTCATATATTCGCTTATGTCTCCCGCCACGCTCAGGAGTATACTCTGAGAGATATGTCTGCAGCAGCCTTCTCTTTACCAGTCGCTCAAGGGGCATATAGATTGAACCAAGTGACCACACCTTGCCTGAAAGCTTCGAAATCTCCTCATGAATAGATACGCTGTAGGCCCGGTCCTTCAGCCTCCAGACAGCCAGAAGTATTAGTTCTTCAGTTCTAGTTAAAATTTTCATTTCAGCTCCGAATATCAATCCTCAATATTTGAAACATACAGATATACGAACATAAGTATCATATGTTTCAAAAAACGAGGATTGGTAACATACAAAAAAAACCCTGCAATATGCAGGGCTAAAAAGAGGATAATAGTAATGAAGATATTCAGTTTCTGTAATACTCGATTATTTCTTCTTACCGGTAAATTCCCTTCCTCCGCGGTCTCCAAATGCCATCTCACCTTCCATCTTACCGTCTTTTACCTTGGCAGTATATTCGATCACGAATACACGGTCACCCCTGCCTCTCTCCATTTCAAAGCTAAGGCTCTCACCGTCAAAATCGATACCTTCGACCTCCA
>JANQEH010000184.1 GCA_028278455.1 bacterium | reverse complement strand
ATTGCTGGAGAGCGCATGTTGCTTGAAGCTGCATCAGTATCCCTAAGAAATATTTTCATGGTTTCTCAGGTAATACCATGTCTAGGAAACTTTATCTTGAATGTGAAACAAATGTATCTTAATTTACTGCTGTTTCCCAGCATAATTGTTGACAGTCAAAACAGTATTATTCTGATTAACAGGTTCGATCATGAAGTTAGGACAAATTACCGTTTCAATTCTTCTTATTACGGTTTCAATTCTGCTTCCAATACCTGCTTTAGGTCAGGAAAAAGTTGAGAGAATTACCGATGGTATTACCTACTTCGAATATTCTATCCCAGTAGGGCCTAAAGTTGTTCAGGTTTTGGCGATCAACAGGCAAAATGATAATACAGACCTTGAAGTGGTTCTTGGCGGTAAGCAGATACTCGGAATCGAACCTCTTGATCGAATTCTTCTTGATTTCAATGAACAAGGGCGAATTCCCGCTGCGGCTGTAAATGCGGATTTTTATCTCTTAAAAAAAGATCCGTTCCAGGGAGATCCTACAGGATTATGTATTATCGGTGGGGAGATGGTCAGCAGCCCGGTGAATAGATCGGTCTTTGTTCAGTATACTAATGGAACCATAGGTATAGAAAGATTCAGACTGGAGTCGAGGATAAAAGATAAGGATCTGAAAATATATGAAATAGAAGGTGTAAACCAGAGATGCGGAGAAAATGGAATAGTAATCCTAAATACATTATTCAGTCCATTTTCAAGGGCGCAGAGAGGATCATCGCAGGCAGCAGCAAAACTGAAAGAGGGGAGGTTCACTTCTGAAGGTTCTTTTACTCTTGAAGTTACAGAGAAAATGGAAAACGATTCAATACTCTTGATACCGGAGAATGGTATTGTATTGACCGGTTTAGGTAATGGGGCAGAATATATCAATGGTCTGTCAGTTGGAGAGAGGATTAAATTAGAATTTGACCTGATACCTGGAATTGGAAATATTGACATTGCAGTAGGAGGGACACCGAGACTTATCCGGGGAGGGAAAATCAGCATCGAATATGAGCTGGAGAATGTAAGACAGAGTTTCGTGGATAACAGGCATCCGAGAACTGCGATAGGATTCAATGAGGAAAACATTTTTTTAGTGACAGTTGATGGCAGACAACCCGGATACAGTATTGGAATGTCTCTTCATGAGTTGGCGGATTTCATGCAAGTTCTTGGCTGCAGTGAAGCGATGAACCTGGATGGGGGCGGGTCGACTACAATGTGGATAAGAGGAGAAATCAGGAATAGACCTTCGGACGGAAATGTAAGGCCTATTGCAAACGCTATCGTTGTATTCAGCAGAAAGCCCGAAAAAAAATATTAACTGTTGAATTATTGTCCGATTCTATTCATATCTTAACGATTTTACCGGATCAGCTGCTGCGGCTTTTACTGACTGATAACTTACGGTCAGTAAAGCAATAAAACAAACTGAAATTCCTGAAAAGGCAAACACTCCCCATCCGATCTCCTGTCTGTATGCGAAATCATTAAGCCAGATATTCATAATAAAATAAGCGGCGGGCCATCCTGCCAGATTAGAAATTACCACCAGAATAATAAAATCTCTTGAAATCAGCCTCACAAGATTGATGGAAGATGCACCAAGAGTCTTTCTGATACCTATTTCTCTAATTTTCTGTTCGGCTGTGTATGAAGAAAGGGCGAATAATCCAAGACATGCAATGAAAATCGCGATAACTGTAAATACGAGAAAGAGTCTCTGGGTTTCCTCCTCGGCATCGTATTGATTATTAAAATCATCTTCCAGAAAGAAAAAATCAAATACTGCCCCGGGATTTAATTCATGCCACTTCTTTTCAATATTCGAGATAGTACTGCTTATATCATCCGTATCGATAGAAAGACTAAGCATTCTGAAATAAATTGGATTAAAGTGCAGTATTAGCGGCTCTATTGGAGATTGTAGTCCTTTAAAATGGTAATCTTTACATACTCCAATAATCGTTCCGACAAGGCTTGAGCCTCCTTCTTTAAGCTTTTTCCCGATCGATTCTTCCGGATTTAAGAATCCCAGAGCTCTCATTGCAGATTCATTGATAATAAATGTTTCCCCGACATCGGATAACAAGTCTTTTTGAAAATTCCGGCCTGCGATCATTTCAATTCCATAAAGCGGTATATAGTCTGGATCGCTGTAATTAAAATCGATACCCTGACCTGTAGTATTCTCGTAGCCGACAATTTCAGCTGAAAGTCCATTAGTCATTCTTCCGGGAACACTCCAAGAATATGAGGCGCCGGTAACCGATGGGATCCTTAGAAATTCATTTCTGACCATTTCAGGATTATCAATCCGGTTTGTGAACAAAACAAATTTTTTCTCTATATTAAATCCGGGATAACGGTTTTTCATGTACTCTATCTGCTTGTATATCATACAGGTAGATATGATCATGATTAATGAAATAGTAAACTGACCTACAACCAGCGTTTTCCTCAGTAGACTGCTGTTGCCACCAACACCTGAAGCCTCGTGCATCGTGGAGACAGGTTTGAAAACAGAAAGAAAAAATGCCGGGTAAATACCTGAGGTTATTCCTACAAAACCTGAAAGAAACAAGACTATTGAAACCATCTTGAAATTAAAAACATCTGAAGCATTGCATTTTATGCCTTTGATACTTTCAAAGGAGGAGAGGGCAGCAGCAGCAATAAATATTGCAAGAAGTCCTGAAAACAATGATAACAGTATTGACTCCGACAGAAATTGACTAATAAGTTGATCACGCCTTGCGCCGATCACTTTTCTGATTCCTACTTCTTTTTTTCTGTTAATTGATCTGGCCGTTGAAAGATTCATGTAGTTTATTCCGGCAATAAGCAGGAGAAAAATTCCAATCATTGTAAGTAGTAAAATATGTAGCATATTACCCGGAGGTTCGAGCTTTCCGGTGTATGTCCTATCCATATGAATATCTGTAACATTCTCTAAAATAAATAAAAACTCACATTCCCATTCTTCAAGCTGTTCACTGTAATAGTTATTGGCAATCCGCCTGATTTTATCTTCAAATTCGGATGCATCTACATTAGGCGTCAGCTTTATGTAGGCAAAGAACGCAGTCCAACCCCAGTTTGAAAAATCCCATGTGCCTTCAAGCGTTTTTAAAGAATATACAAAATCAAACTTAATGTGGGTATTTGAGGGAGTATCCTTTATGACACCTGTAATCTCAAAAAGGTTTCCCCTTAACAAAATAGAATTACCGACGGGATTCGTTTCTCCAAAATATTTCTTTGCCATACTTTCAGTTAGCACTATTGTAGATGGTCGGGTTAATGCTGTCGATGCATTTCCCTGAATAAAATCGAATTTGAACATGCTGAAAAGCTCATTATCCGCAATAAGTATATTATCTTCAATAAATCTTTTATCATCAGCAGAAACTATTATCTGCCAGGTAGGTTTCATGATCCTTAAAGCATGTTCGATCTCCGGGTATTCCTCTCTGAGAACCGGGATTAAAGGGGCAGATGACAAGACAGTTTTGATCGATCCTGCCGGACTGTTGATCTGCGCTTTAATACGATATAACCTGTCCACATCTTTATGATAACTGTCATAACCGGTCTCATGAATGATATATAAAAGTATTAATAGAGAACTGGCCATTCCAACTGACAGGCCGGCAATATTAAGAATCGAATATCCCTTGTTTTTTGTCAGATTTCTGGATGAGATCTTCAAATAGTTTACAAACATAATCCGGCTTTGACTTAAACGGGTTAATAGAAATTTTGGAGTTGATCTAATTATTTCTCTCCAGAACCAATACTGTGCCTTCAGATATCCCGATGATTTATAGATCTCATCATAGATATCTTCAAAATCCTGGAAGGCATCATCACGGTACTTTGCCTTTTTGATTTTCAATAATAAGCTTAACAGTTGTTTTGATATTTTTGACATTTTTTGCCTTATTGACTGTATTCTATTTACACTATCATATGTTTATATCATAACCGATATCCGGCAGGCCATCCCACATGGAAGAAACAACCTTTTTCAATTGTGAGAGAGCCTCAAGGCCGTTTTTTGTTATTTTGAAATACCTCCGTCTTCGTCCGCCTCTTTCAGGAGTAGGGCTGCTTTGAAAGGAATCCAGGTATCCCCACTCTGAAAGTTTTTCGAGCGAATCATAAACTGATCCTATCGACCAGTCAGTTCCGGTCATATCAATAATATGTTTCCTGATAGGTACGCCGTATGCCTCATCCTGCAGCCGCCATACAGCCAGAAGTACCAGTTCATCTGCTCTTGATAAAATTTTCATGTATTCTCCTGTGTGATTGATTCGGAAAACCGAATAAATAGATAAAAAAATATAACAAGATTAATTCGGAATTCCGAATATATTTTTCTAAATGTACGTATCTTCTGTCAAAAGTGTTTCATTTTCGGTTATTTCAGGTAGTAGTAGTGGTGATTATGACCGGCATAATACAGGCAACCATTACTGCAGCGTGGACAGCTTCTATGGCTTCTTTTGCGGCAACTCCTATTATTTCTCCGCTGGTAAGTTTATCAATCCTATCTTTTCGCTCCTTCATTGCTGCCTTATCGATAATTGTCCTGAGAATTCCCGTCTGCTTGGCAATGGATATCAGGATCACAGTTTCCGGTGTGATATCCTCTGTGTCGGTCATTACAGCATTCTCAACTCGTTGTTTGATAAGTCTTTCCGGGCCGGGATCGGTTTCGGGGAAGATCTTTCTGGTGAAAATAAAAAGTACCCTATCTTCATCTTCTTTAAGAATGCCCTTGTGCGATAGGCCCTGGGCAACCCTGTTTTTTAAGTCCTTTACAGACGAAAATTTATACAGCCAGTGATTAATGTCTTTTGTCTTTTCTTCCCGGCTCACCATTTCGATGCATTCATCCAGGATGGCATCTCCAAATGGTTTTGAGTTTTTCAGCGTAATGAGTTTTTTCTTCTTTTCCTCATTAATTGCTATCCTGTTTTTCAGCAGGAGTTCGGAAATAATCGCTCCAGCCAGTGCCTGGTGATAGCTAACACCGAATTCTACAGTGCCTTCACTGTCTTTCAATGACAGCAGCATTATCTCTTCATGGAGATAAAGATCTCTTGATCTACTCATATTTACACCTTATTGATTAATTTTCCGGAAAATTGGCATGAATATACGATAAATTGATCTCAATATCAACCAGAATACACCTGATTTATTCTATTTCTCCCGTTCAAAGATCATCTCAAAATATTTTGTCATTCCGTATGCTCCGATGCCGGGAGCAAAGATCTGGACAAGCCTCCATCCCTGCATTGCGTGTTCTCTGATCACATCCTGGTACCCGGTCTTTGCAGATTTCTTTACACCGAGCATTCCTTCTCCGATTCGTTCAAACTTGTACTCGTATCGTTTTGTCATGTTATTCCCTTATAAATATTTAAGCAGGAATATATAAAATAAAATTTACAATTTAAATTAAATCTTTACTACGACAGTTTTTCTTGAATTTCTCTTCTTGATGTGTTAAATATAGCAATTCTAATTTATACTGAAAATGTAAGTCGTCCCGGGAAACAGATGCAATGAAGGGTAAAATAGAAAAGTACTTCAAGATTTCAAATTTGGGAAGCAATATCAAAACCGAAGTAATGGGGGGGACCACAACATTTTTTGCCATGTCGTACATTATTTTTGTTCAGCCCGCAATGCTGGCAGGAACAGGAATGGATTTCGGGGCGATTACAGTCGCTACGTGCCTTTCATGCTTCATTTCCATCATTACTATGGGATTGTTGACAAATTATCCGATAGCAATTGCGCCGGGAATGGGACAGAATATATTTTTTGCTTATACGGTCTGTGCAGCAGCTGCATCAGGAGGGATGGGTTTTACTTGGCAAGAGGCCCTTTCCGGAGTTTTCTGGGCAGGTTTACTGTTTCTGATTATTACAATACTCAGGATCCAGACTAAGCTGATAAATATCCTTCCCGATAATCTAAAATATGGTATCAGCGGGGGGATCGGCATGTTGATAGCGCTCCTTGGATTAAAATGGGCCGGAATCATCGTGGCGGAAAAGGGAGCGATCACCGGTCTCGGTGACATGCAAAGTCCTCCAGTCCTGTTGTCCATCTTTGGCATCCTTCTGACATCGGTGCTCATACAGAGAAAAGTAACTGGTGCGATCCTGATCGGGATTATAGCAACATCACTTGCAGGATTACCCTTTGGTATATTCAGTTACAGCGGTATAGTTAGTCTTCCTCCTTCCATTGAGCCTACATTATTTAAATTCGATCTGTTCGGGATATTCAGACATCCGGAGTTTCTGACCGTGATCTTTATGTTCTTCTTTCTGGATATCTTCGACACAATGGGCACCCTTGTGGGATTGGCAGACTTTGCCGGCTATTACAAAGATGGAGAGATCCCAAGAGCCGATACCGTATTGAAGATCGATGCAGCAGGAACTGTATTCGGTGCAGCTCTCGGCACATCAACACTGACTAGTTACCTGGAAAGCACAACAGGTATAGCCGCAGGAGCGAAAACAGGCATGGCAAATATTATTACGGGCTTTCTTTTTCTTGCTGCATTGTTTTTCTATCCGTTAGTGAGTATGATCGGCGGCGGTTTTGATAATCCCGATGGTATAACGCTCTACCCGTCAATAGCACCAATTCTGATCCTTGTAGGGTGTTTTATAATGAAGTCAATAGTAAAAGTAAATTGGGATGAGCCTTCCGAAGCAGTCCCGGCATTTTTAACGATACTTGTTATGGGCATGAGTTCAAGTATACCGGGAGGACTTGCATTCGGCTTCGTTTCCTACTCAATAATCAAATTGTTTTCAGGGAAAACAAAGGATGTGCATCCTATAATTCATATTATTTCACTACTGTTTATACTCCGGTATGTATTTCTATGATAACGAATACTAAAACAATATTGAATTGGAATGGTTAATAGTAAAATAAGGAAATACAATTTTTTCAGAGATAAATATGGAAGAGAACTTCTTGTAGATTTCGGCAGGATAGAGTCTCTGAAGAACTACGATATTTCAGACCGGCCACACTTTCTTACATATTATGATATTACCTTTATCTGTGAAGGAAAAGGAAAGTTTCGGCTCGATGAAAATGAATTTAAGGTTTCTCAGGGAAAAATAATATTCTCTTCTCCGGGGCAGATAAGGCAATGGCTGGTTAAAGAACCAATCAGGGGTTATGTTCTATTATTCGAATCAGAATTCGTGCATCGGTTTTTCAATGACGCCCGGTTTGTACAAAAATTCGGTTTTTTTGACAGTCCGAATCTGAAAACGGATATTGAAGTCTCAATAGAAGATTTCAGAAAAATCGAGACATTTCTTTTCCAGATTGAGGATGAGATTACTGCTTACAGAGAACATAGCGAAGATATGTTGAGAGCAGTTTTATATCAGGTCCTTGTTTTTCTAAACAGGCTTTTCATCGATTATCATAGTATCCCAAAGATCAGGCAGGATTGTATGCATTCAGGCAGGTTCGTAAATCTCGTTGAGGATGACTTTCTGATGTCTGACAGGATTAGTTATTATGCCGATAAAATGAATCTTTCTGCAAATCATCTTAATTTTATCGTAAAAAAACAACTGGGGTGCAGTGCAAAGAAATACATAATCAACCGTATAATTCTCGAAGCAAAAAGACTCCTTATTTATACGGATCAGACTGTTACAGAGATTTGCTACAGTCTGTCATTTAATGATCCTTCATATTTTGCGAGATATTTTAAAAAACATACAGGTCTTTCCCCCTTATCCTACAGAGAGATACATCTTTAAAAAGTACCAATTTCCCCCTGTTTATGTCATAGACTTTTTGTAATGAGATCAGTATTTTTAGATAAAGTAGTTATTAAATAATAGTAGGAGAAAGTCCTGTGAAGAAAAAACATCTAATATTGATTTCAGTTTTTGCCTATATGATTTTATCATTTCAGAATTCGTCAGAAACCAAAAAAATGAATAGTATAGAAGAAGAAATATGGAAATCCGTTAAGGCTCATAATAGAGCATGGGCAGTTCTTGAAGATCCGGTTGAACAGGCAAAATTTGTCCATGAAAGCATTCTATTGATAACTCCTTCGGAAAGAGAACCATTTGACGGAAAAGAATCCTATATGGAAAGTTATAAGAACTGGTATAAAGCCGTTAAGGTGCATCACTTGAGAGAAAAAGATCCGATAATCCGGATATTTGCAGAGGGCAAAGCGGCTGTAGTATACTATACAGCCGAGATGTCTTTTAACTACATCGGTAATGAAAATACATTTAAAGGAAGAGATCTGATGTTTCTGGTATATGAAAAGGGAAAATGGCTTATAGCAGCCGATAAGTTTTCATCCTTCCCGGAAAAATAATCCTGATTAATTTTCAATTTAAGGCAAATTACTTCATTTCCTGCTTAACATCGATTACGACTTTTGAATTTGGAGGTACAGAATCGGTTATCCAGGTGTTAGCCCCAATTACTGAGCCCTTGCCTATCACAGTTTCACCGCCGAGAATAGTTGCTCCGGAATAAATAACAACATCATCTTCGATATTCGGATGCCTTTTGGTACCTTTGATTATATCGCCGTTATCATTTTTAGGAAAACTGAGCGCTCCGAGAGTTACACCCTGGTAGATCTTTACACGATTACCGATATATGTAGTCTCACCGATAACTACACCTGTACCGTGATCAATAAAAAAATAATCGCCGATTCTGGCTCCCGGGTGGATATCGATACCGGTATTCCTATGTGCATTTTCTGTCATCATCCTCGGAATCAATGGAATGCCAAGGACATAGATCTCATGAGCAAGTCTGTATGTAGCTACAGCCTCAATACCCGGGTAACAACTGATTATCTCATCGGTGTTCGTAGCAGCAGGATCCCCCTCATAAGCGGCCTGAACATCTTTCTTGAGTTTTTCTCGGACAAGCGGTATCCTTTCCAGCAGGTTCCGGGATACATATTTTGCTGATTCCGAACATCCTTCACAATCGATCTTTTCGATCTTACAATTATAGATCAAAGCTTTTTCTATTTGGTCCTTTAAATCGATATATATAGTACCCACCAGACCGTTTATATAGTATTCCAGATTGTCAAGCCTGAGTTTCTTGTTGCCGAAGTACCCCGGAAAAAGCAGCACGAATAATTGCTCAAGAAGCCCATTGACCTTTTCACGAACAGGCAGATCTTCCCGGTCAATCCTGTTTATCCCGCCATGTATATCGTAGCTTTTAGTAATTGAGTCTCTTATTTCATTTAAATTTGCAAGAAGATTGTCCATTATTAGCGCCTTTCAATAAATAAATTCCTTATAAAGATCTGTAGATAAATATCTTTCACCGAAACTGGGAATGATTACTACTATCAGTTTACCCCTACTTTCTTCTTTTAATGCTATCCTGTAGGCCGCAAATAATGCTGCGCCTGAAGAAATACCAACCGGAATCCCTTCTTTTCTTGCACACTCTCTCGACCATTTCATTGCATCTTCATCTTCTACCTGGATGATTTCATCGATTAGTTCGGTATCGAGATTACCGGGAATGAATCCCGCTCCTATACCCATGATCTTATGAGGCGAGGGCTCACCTCCGGATATCACCGGTGATTTTGCGGGTTCGACGGCTATTGTCCTGAATTCCGGATTTCTCTCTTTCAGGACTCTGCTTACTCCTGTAAGGGTACCGCCGGTGCCGACTCCCGATACAAGAATATCGGCTTTTTCATTAGTATCCCGCCAGATCTCCTCAGCAGTGGTTTTCGAATGGATCTCAGGATTGGCAGGATTTTCGAATTGCTGCGGTATGAAAGAATTTTCGATCTCTTTTTTCAGTTCTTCTGCCTTTCTTATTGCTCCGGGCATACCTTCGGATGCAGGTGTCAGGATAAGTTCGGTATTTAAGGCGCGTAATAATGCCCGGCGCTCCATACTCATGCTTTCAGGCATGGTTAGTATTAGCTTCAATCCCTTAACAGCGCAGACAAAAGCAAGCCCTATCCCAGTATTGCCGGATGTAGGTTCAATAATAGTTGTATCACTTGTGATTTTTCCCTTTTGCTCCGCATCGTCGATCATCGAAAATCCGATCCTGTCCTTTACGCTGCCGCAGGGATTGAAGAATTCAAGCTTGGCGGCTACTCTGCCGGGAAGGCCTTCCATCAGCCTGTCCATGGCAACCAGCGGAGTGTTTCCAATTGTTTCCAGTACACTGGAATATATTTTTTCCATATTGTTTCCTTAGCTGTTGAAATTCAAAAAAAATAGTATTATAATTTAAAACATATCACCGGTAAAAAGGTTTCAATTCGTTATAAAAACATATTTACTAATTATCAGGAGTCAGCAATGGAAAAGATTTTGATCATAGGATGCAAGAAGACTATGAATGATGTATGCATTGCTTGTTCAAGGTGCATGGTAGGCTTTAACAGAAGAGAAGGAGAGTTCAGCAGGTACAAAGAAAAGGATGCCGAACTGCTGGGTATTCTCAATTGTGGTGATTGCCCTGGTGCCTCGATTGTTCCCCGGCTGACGCAGTTAAACCTTTGGAACAAACCCATGGAGGAGATTCCAACAATAGTGCATATCGCGCCCTGCATAGTAGACCATTGTGAATACAGGGATGTGCTTCTTGAAAAAATCAAGGCTAAAGCCGGTGTAGATGTGGTGTTAGGAACTCATCCTTATATTCCTGATCAGGTTTTTGTATGATCTGAACTGTTTTTATATTCAAGGATAATTTTAGTTACCAGTTATTAATTTAACCTTGAATTGAAATACTTTTTCGTAAACGAGATATCTCCCTTTCTTCTTTCGCAACTTTAGATATCCTGTCGAGATGAATTGGGTATTCTTGTCATTTATAGCGAAGCGAGAGACCTCAGCAAATCTTCCTGTTATTTTACTCAAGTTGATAGTTTAAATAGTTCTCTGATTATAATATTGCAGCTACTTCGAGAAATAAAGTGTTTTTATACCTGCAATATATTATATTAATGGTTTTACTTTTATACATAATATTTAACCTTCAATCGGAAAATAAAAGATGCTACCTGAAGAGAAAAACGCTGCTGTAGATTTTATCAGACAGAAGATCAACGAAGACCTGGAGAAAAATACTTACGGGGGGAGGATACATACCCGTTTTCCACCGGAGCCGAATGGATACCTTCATATTGGCCATGCAAAGTCGATATGCCTGAATTTCGGAATTGCAGATGATTATGAAAGCGGTTCATGTAATCTGCGTTTTGATGACACGAATCCTGCAAGGGAAGAAACTGAATATGTTGAATCGATTATTGAGGATGTGAAATGGCTGGGATTCGATTGGGAAGACAAACTTTTTTATGCCTCCGACTATTTTGACAGACTTTACAATTATGCTGTACAATTAATAAAAATGGGAAAAGCATATGTGTGCAGCCTGACCGGCGACCAGATCAGAGAATACAGGGGAACTTTAAAGGAGCCCGGCAAGAACAGCCCATACCGCAACCGGACCATTGAAGAAAACCTTGAATTATTTGAGAAAATGAAATCAGGGGAATTTAAAACCGCAGAACATGTTCTGCGCGCGAAAATAGATATGGCCCATCCTTACATGGTTATGCGTGATCCGGTGATCTACAGGATTCTGCACCAGGACCATCACAGAACAGGTCAGAAATGGTGTATTTATCCTCTGTATGATTTTACTCACTGCCTCTCGGATGCAATAGAAGGAATCACTCATTCACTATGTACCCTTGAATTTGAAAATAATAGAGCAATATATGATTGGGTGCTGGACACCCTCCAGACTGAGAACCGGCCGCAGCAGATTGAATTTGCAAGGCTGAACCTGAATTATACAATCGTAAGCAAGCGTAAACTGCTGACATTAGTGAATGAAGGTATCGTTTCCGGCTGGAACGATCCGAGAATGCTGACCATTTCAGGAATGAGAAGAAGAGGTTATACGCCTGAATCCATCAGGAATTTTTGCGACCGGATCGGTATAGCCAAAAGTAATAGTGTAGTAGATATTGCATTACTTGAATTCTGTGTACGGGAGCATCTCAACAAAATTGCCGACAGGATTATGGTTGTCCTCGATCCAGTTAAGGTCATTATAGATAATTACCCTGATGATCAGGTTGAGGAATTTGATGCAGACAATAATCCTGAATATCCTGAAGCTGGTAAAAGAAAAGTTCCTTTCTCGAAGACAATTTTTATCGAGAGAGAAGATTTCCGAGAAGAACCTCCGGGTAAATTCTTCAGGCTTGCACCCGGAAGGGAAGTCCGGCTTAAACATGCGTATTATATTAAATGCGAAAGTTTTTTAAAGGATGAGAATACTGGTGAGATCAAGGAGATCCACTGCAGTTATGATCCGGCATCCAGGGGTGGTTGGTCTGATGACGGGAGAAAAGTTAAAGGGACACTCCACTGGGTTTCAGAGAAACATGCTCATAATGTTGAAGTCAGAGTGTATGACAGGTTGTTTATAAAGGAAGATCCCGAGGATGGAGTTGACTTCAGGGATAACCTTAATCCGGAATCATTAAAGGTTCTCAATAATTGCATGGCGGAGCCTGGAATTGCAGGATCTGAACCCGGTAAACGTTTCCAGTTCCTCAGAAAGGGATACTTTTGCGTCGATCCCGATTCTTCGAGCGATAAGCTCGTTTTCAATCAGACTGTTACTCTTAGAGATACCTGGGCCAAAATCGAGAAGTCTTCGAATAAACAGAATAAATAAGAAGAACATAAGTATTATTTTAAGAGATCATTATGGATTTTGCAGTGATCTTCGATATGGATGGTGTGATAGTCGATAGTAATCCCTACCACCTGAAAGCATGGCAATTATTTTGTACAAAATATAGACTTGAGCTCGATATTGCTTACCTGAAAAACAAGGTTTTCGGCAGCACAGGTCATAAAATCCTTCCTGTTTTATTTGATAAGGATCTTTCAGCCGAAATGATCCAGGATCATTGTGATGAGATAAATTCAATATACCGTGATCTGTACAAAGGTAAAGTGCAGACTGTTCCCGGAGTTATAGGACTATTAGACACGCTTGTCAGGAATGATGTCAGATTTGCCGTTGCAACCTCAGCTCCTCCCGAGAATGTGGAGTTCATCCTGAGCGAAACAGGATTATATGATAAACTCAGGTTAATAGTAGATGATTCCCAGGTTAATAAGTGTAAACCAGATCCTGAGATTTTTTTAAAGGCAGCGGATCTGCTTAACACTGATCCCGGATCATGTATTGTTCTTGAAGACTCTCTCTCCGGGATAGAAGCAGGAAAAAATGCCGGAATGAAAGTCATTGCAGTTGCGACAACGCATTCTCACCATGAATTGCATGAAGCCGATATGGTCATCGACGATATGACAGACCTTAAGCTTGAAGCAATGGAAATAGTGCTCATTAATTAATATTGCAATATGATCAGAGAATATTTTTTTGTAAATGAAAATATAGTTCTTGAAAAATACTGAAAAATTCTCTATTTTTTATAAATTAAAGAAAATAAAAGCAGAAATGACACATCTCAATACCGAAATAAACCTGAACGCTATATTTATGGGCATGCGAATGTACATGTTTCTTCCTAAATGGTTTTCTCTCGGTGTAATGGGGTAGTATAGTTATATTTAGACAATATTCTTAAGCTCTTCTCAGATTATCGAGAAGGGCTTTTTTTTTGCTTGTAATTCAGATCAAATGATAACCGATTCAAATTCAGGACCGTTAATGAAAATAATTGTGGAAAAATACGGTGGCACTTCTGTTGGAACGTTCGAACAGATAAACCTTGTTGCAAAACGAGTTATTGAAACAAAGAAAAGTGGATATGCGGTGGTAGTAGTCGTATCCGCTATGGGTAAAACCACCGATAACCTGATAAATATGGCAAAAGAGGTTTCATCTGAACCCGGATCACGAGAAATGGGGATGCTTGTTTCAACCGGAGAGATGGTTTCATCTGCCCTTCTGGCGATGGCGATTCAGAATCTTGGCCAAAATGCAATAGCATTGACAGGTTCACAATGTGGTATTGTTACATCATCCGATTATGACAATGCCCGAATAAAGGAGATCGATACCATGTCCATAAAAGAACAGCTGTTGCAAGATTATATAGTAGTTGTTACCGGATTCCAGGGTAAGAACGGCAGGGACATAACCCTGCTGGGCAGAGGAGGATCAGATGCCTCAGCTGTTGCGATCGCTGCGGCATTGGGAGCGGTAGAGTGTCGAATCCTGACAGATGTTTCCGGTATTTTCACTGCTGATCCCAGGATAGTTAATAATGCTTCTTTACTAAAGGGGATATCTTATGAAGAGATGATAGAACTTGCAGCTTCAGGGGCTCAGATCATGATGGGCAGATCTGTAGAAATAGCACGAAACTACAACCTGGAAATATTTATAGGTCCCGGATTTGATAACAAGTATGGAACAGTCATCACTAAGGAGGATAACTTGGAAAGAATAACTATTACAGGTTTATCATCAGATGAAGATGTAGCACTGGTGAATCTTTACGATCTTAAGTATGTTACTCGCGATACATCTTTAATACTAAATGAGATTGCGGAAAAAGGGATAAACATAATTCTTATGCTCACGAATAGATTATCTGAAAGAAAAACTAATTTGACATTTGCTGTAAAACCTGAATATACCCTTGAAATTGGAGCGATACTTGAAGTATTTCAAAAGGCCAGGCGGATCGGGCACTATTCAATTGATACAGACGTTGCTCAGGTTTCTGTGGTTGGTTCCGGTATTGCATGCACTCATGGTGTAGTCGCCGACCTATACACCGCTCTGGCTCAGAACAAAATAGATATCCTGATGGCAAGTACTTCGGAGATCAAAATATCTGTCTTTATCAAGAAGTGTCGTGCAATTTCTGCAGTAAAGATTCTCCATGACAAATTCAGTTTGGCAGGACTTAAACGAGAATTGAAAGGAGTGTGAAAATGGAAAAGATAAAAGCCGGTATACTGGGAGCTACAGGACTTGTAGGTCAAAGACTGGTAATGTTACTGGCTGACCATCCATGGTTTGAATTGGCTTCTCTGACGGCATCGGATGAATCAGCCGGAAAAAAGTATTCAGAAGCATGCAATTGGAGACTTCCGGAGTCTGTTCCACAATGCATAAAAAATATGATTGTAGAGAAAACAAAGCCTGATATCCACTGCAGAATTGTTTTTTCTGCTCTGGTAAATTCTGCAGCCGTTATCTTTGAAGAGCAATTTGCAGGTTCAGGTTATGCTGTGATCAGTAATTCGGGAGCAAACCGGATGAGACAAGATGTGCCTCTTATTGTCCCTGAAGTGAATCCGGATCATATTGAACTGGTAAAGATTCAGAAAGGAACCGGCAAAGGCGGTTATATTGTTACCAATCCTAACTGTGTGGCTATTCCTCTAACACTTGCCCTTTTTCCATTACACAGAAGGTGGGGGATAGAAAAGATAATTATTTCAACTATGCA
>JANQEH010000178.1 GCA_028278455.1 bacterium | reverse complement strand
CGAATTTATCTGAAGGCATCTCCAAAAGCAGGATATAGAATGGATGTCCCGGGCCGTGACTCAGAGTTGTACTGTATCCCTGGTAGATACCATGGTCTGCCGTCCGGTTTTTTATAAACCTTTTATTAAGAAAAAGATATTGATCATTCCTTGTGCTTCTTGTGAATTCAGGTACACTGATATACCCGTTCAGCTTGAAGACGGGATCGGTATAACTTACTTCAATAAGGTTTTCCGAAATTGATCGATTGTCGAAGATTTCATCAATGCGCTTTTTTATGTTCGCCGGTGTCAGCTTCCAGATCAGTTTATCGCCATTGTAAAGCGAAAAATGCAGATCGGGATATGCCAGTGAAAAGTACCTGACCACCCTGTAAATCTGCCTGGTTTCGCTCTGGGCATTCTTCTGAAACTTTCTCCTGGCAGGAGTGTTGTAAAAAAGGCTGTTTACTGTTATCGAAGTGCCTCGGTGCCAGGAAATTTCCTTTTCTGAAACATTTTTCCCGCCTTCTGCTCTAAGGAAAATACCCTCCTTATCCTCCGGTGTTTTAGTCTTTATCTCAATTATCGACACTGATGCTATACTTGCAAGTGCTTCTCCTCTGAATCCGAATGTGGAAAGCCCCTCCAGGTCATCAAACTGATTTATTTTGCTTGTAGTGAATCTTTCGAGAGAAAGCAAAGCATCTTCCCTGCTCATTCCATGGCCATCGTCTATAATCTGTATTTTTTCTTTTCCACCTTCAGTAATATGGATTTCTATTTTCCCTGAACCAGCATCAATTGAATTTTCGATAAGCTCCTTGATCACAGAGGCAGGCCTTTCAATCACTTCTCCGGCAGCTATCTTGTTTGTCACATCTGAGGAAAGACGAATGACTTTTTTCATATCAACGTGGAATGTTCAAATAATAAGATTTTAAAAAGCAAGATATTAATATTTTTTCTAAAATGCTATTTTTTATAATAATCCTGGAGACATTTATAACTGAGCTTTTTCTTTTGAAGCGTCCTTACCCCCCTTAGTAATGCTTCAGCTGCAGAAAGTGTAGTGAAGAACGGCACCTTGTATTTGACCGCTGTTCTCCCTATAGAGGCTTCATCCCTTCTAGACCGCTGACCGAGAGGCGTATTTATAATCATATCGATCTCTTCATTCATAATAGCATCGACAACATTCGGCCGGCCTTCACTGACTTTTAAGACCTTTTCTGCCGGTATACCTTTGTCGCGGAGGAACACTGCGGTACCGGTAGTCGCAAGCAGTTTAAATCCTGACCTGTACAGTCCTTCAGCGATTGGGTACATTCTTGGCTTATCATGTTCATTTACGCTGATAAAAACAGTTCCAGTTTCAGGAAAATGAATACCTGTAGCCTGGTGAGACTTAACAACTGCTTCACCGAAACTGGGCGCTATCCCCATCACCTCTCCTGTAGACCTCATCTCAGGACGAAGATATACATCAGGATCGTCAAATCTGTCGAATGGAAATACGGATTCTTTAATTGAAACATAGGGTACATCCTGCGGGATTGTCCGCTCAAGTTCTTCAAGCTTCTTGCCTGCCATTACTTTGACAGCCATTTTTGCCAGTGGCACCCCTATAGATTTGCTAACAAAAGGGACTGTCCTTGAAGCACGTGGATTGACCTCCAAAACATACAATGTGTCAAACATGATCGCGTACTGGATATTCAGAAGCCCGATAACTTTCAGCTGTTTAGCGAGAAGTTTAGTGCATTCAATAATATCTTCTTTCTGCTCCCTGGTAATATAATAAGGTGGAAGTACAGCCATGCTATCACCGGAATGTACACCAGCTTCTTCAATATGCTGCATAATTCCGCAAATTTTGATATCTTCACCGTCTGATATTGCATCAACATCGAATTCATAAGCATCCTCCAGAAATCTGTCCAGCAGAACAGGGTGCTCTTCGGATGCATCGACAGCGTATTTCATATAATTTTTTAATGAGTCATCGTCATATACAATTTCCATAGCCCTTCCACCGAGAACATAAGAAGGCCTTACCATTAACGGGTAACCAATATTTTTCCCGATATCAAGAGCCTCATCAACTGATGTCGCCGTACCATATTGAGGATGAGAAATATCGAGTTTATCGAGTAGTCTGCCAAACCTGTCCCTGTCCTCTGCAAGGTCAATACTTTCTGAGGATGTTCCAAGTATGTTAACACCGGCTTCCTCGAGCTGTTTCGAGAGTTTGAGCGGAGTCTGTCCACCGAACTGTACTATTACTCCATCCGGTTTCTCAAGCTCGATAACGTGCATCACATCTTCAAATGTCAACGGCTCGAAGTAAAGTTTGTCTGCAATATCGTAATCAGTACTGACTGTTTCCGGATTGCAATTAATCATTACAGCTTCGATTCCCAATTCCTTCAAACCAAGCAAACCATGTACACAGCAATAATCAAATTCGATACCCTGCCCGATCCTGTTAGGGCCTCCGCCAAGTATTATTACTTTATTCTTGTCGTTGGGGGTAGACTCATTCTCTTCGTCATAGGTAGAATAAAAATAGGGCGTGTATGATTCAAATTCAGCAGCACAGGTATCTACAACTTTATATGAGGGCTTGATCCCTTGCTCAAGTTTTTGCTTTCTAATCTCCTTCTCAGAGCACCCCACTAATTTACCGAGGTGTAAATCAGAAAATCCATATTGTTTTGCTTTCTTAAGGTCCTTAGCAGAAAGCCCGTCTTTATTTATTCTTTCTGTCAATTCGAGTTCAAACTTGTATACCTGTTCAAGCTGTTTCAGAAACCATATATCAATTTTAGAGACTGCAGCGATCTCATCTATTGATATTCCGGCATCGAGGGCTTTGCGTAAATTAATTATCCTATCCGATGATCCGAATGCAAGGCTTTCCAATAGCTTGTCTCTATATTGTCCCTCTGACATCCCCTTCATCTCATTTGTACCGTTCGGGTAAAATCCGATCCAGCCGTTCTCGAGGGATCTGATTGTCTTGTTCAGGGCTTCTTTGAATGTTCTACCGATACCCATTGCTTCACCAACAGATTTCATCTGAGTGGTCAATCTGTTTTCAGTAGATGGGAATTTTTCGAAATCCCACCTTGGAATCTTAACCACGACATAGTCGATAGCCGGTTCAAAACATGCCGGAGTTTTTCTTGTTATACTGTTGGGTATCTCATCAAGTGTATACCCGACCGCAAGTTTAGCTGCGATCCTCGCAATAGGAAATCCCGTAGCTTTTGAGGCTAATGCAGAGCTTCGTGACACCCTTGGATTCATTTCGATAACCACCATTCTTCCGTCATCGGGATTAACAGCAAACTGGATGTTGGATCCTCCTGTTTCCACTCCGATCTTTGACATCACGGTTTTTGCCTGGTCACGCATTAACTGATATTCTCTGTCTGTGAGCGTTTGTGATGGTGCCACAGTTATGCTGTCACCGGTATGAATACCCATAGGATCGAAATTCTCTATCGAGCAAATGACTACAAAATTGTTATCCCTGTCCCTCATCACTTCCAGTTCATACTCCTTCCATCCTATAATAGATTCTTCAATAAGTATCTCGTGAGTAGGGCTCGCTTCCAATCCCCATTTAACCGCCTTAGTAAATTCTTCATTGTTGTAAACAGTACTCCCGCCTATTCCGCCAAGGGTAAAGAAAGGCCTTACTATTAATGGTAATCCAATTTTATTTTTTATTTTTTCAGCTTCTTCGAATGATCCTGCGCTGTCTCCGCACGGTACATCAAGACCCACTTCTAACATTGCATCCCGGAATAGCCTTCTGCTTTCAGCTGTCTTGATCGCATCGATGCTGGCACCGATTAGTTCAACTCCGTATTCTTCGAGAACTCCCAACTCTGCAAGGTCTACCGCAAGGTTCAGGCTGGTTTGCCCGCCTATAGTCGGTAGAAATGCATCGGGTCGCTCTTGTTCTATTATGTTTTTCAACGTCACAGGATTTAACGGTTCGATATAAGTTTTATCCGAAAATTCCGGATCGGTCATTATAGTGGCAGGATTGCTGTTAACAAGGATCACAATAAATCCTTCTTCTTTCAGCGCTCTGCATGCCTGAGTTCCGGAATAATCGAACTCACATGCCTGACCGATCACGATAGGTCCTGATCCCACAAGTAAAATTCTCTTGATGTCTTTCCTTTTAGGCATAGCGGTTGGTTTCCATTAGGTTAATGAATTGTCTGAATAAGTACATGCTGTCATGCGGGCCTGGTGATGCTTCTGGATGATATTGTACTGAGAAGGCCGGTATGGTCTTATGACGGAATCCTTCAAGTGTACCGTCATTCAGATTAATATGAGTTATCTCTACTTCACTCTCCTTTAAAGACTCTGTATCAACAACAAATCCATGATTCTGAGCAGTGATCTCTATGGAACCTGTCAGTAGATTTTTTACGGGATGATTCGCTCCATGGTGTCCGTATTTCAGTTTTGATGTTTTGCCTCCGAGAGCAAGGCCCAGAATCTGATGCCCGAGACATATTCCGAATACAGGTATTCTTCCGAGAAGTATTCGAACATTTTCAATAAGTTTTTCAAGAGGCTCCGGATCTCCCGGTCCATTTGAGAGGAATACACCGTCCGGTCCCCATGAAGTAATATCCTCTGCAGAAGTATCTGCAGGAAACACTCTGATATCGCATCCCAGACTGCTTAAATTTTTTAAAATGGAATATTTAACTCCAAAATCATAAACTGCAATCCTGCGGGCGTTTTTGATGTCATTCCCGCTTTTCCATTCGTAGGCAGATGTGGCAGAAACATCTTTAACAACATTTCTGCCTACAATTGATGGATAAGCTTTCAATCTGGATAAGACAACTTCATCAGAATCATCTGAGCTGGTTATTACTGCCATCTGTGCTCCGTGATCCCGGATATGTCGTGTGAGTGCTCTTGTGTCAATCTCTGTTATCCCGGATATTTTGTACTGCTTTAGATAATTGTCAAGAGTGTCTTGAGCCCTCCAGTTACTAACCACAGGACTGCATTCCCTTAAAATGAATCCTGAAGCGAATATTTTGCTTGATTCGACATCCGCCCTATTGATACCATAGTTACCTATCTGGGAATACGTCATAACGACCATTTGTCCAAAATAGGATGGATCCGTAAGAATTTCCTGATAACCTGTCATTGCAGTATTGAATACTATTTCGGCAAAAACCTCGCCTTTATACCCAAGAGATTCCCCGTAAAATGTTCTACCGTCTTTTAATATCAGCCTGGTTGCCATTGTTCTCCTGCCTTTTATGCCAAAAAAAAATCCCTCAAAAAGAGGGATTCGTCTACAATTTTTCAATTATGCCTAAAGCTGTAGTGCCTGCAATCATATATTCTGTTTGTCTTTTAATTGTTATCAAAAATCAAATCCACTGATAATAATAAAATTTTTGTCTTTTTGCAACTTTTTATTGACATAAATTTAATTATTTCGTAAACTAATTACTTGGATAACGGAAAATAAAATGGCAGAATTGAAATTACATAAAGTGCGTGAATCCTATTGGTGGTATTACTGGTATTGTAAACAATACGAGTTCACGGACTGGTGTGATTGATCCCTGTTAAATAGAACAGCAAATTATATAAACCGCGAACTCAGATTCAGAGTCGCGGTTTTTTTATGTGAAAAAAGCTAATGAAAATCAATCTGACAATTGAAGAATTCAAAGAAGTCCAGAATAATTTTACCCATGTACCCATTTCTGCAGAAATCCGCGGCGACCTCGAGACACCTGTAAGTGTGTATCTTAAGCTCAGGGATTCCTGCAATTACAATTTCCTGCTTGAAAGCGCAATGCAAAGTGGTTCAAGCGGCAGGTATTCTTTTATAGGATTGGATCCGGAGGTGGTCGTTAAATATAATAATGGAGTTCTGTCAATAAAATCTACGGGAGATTGGGAGATATTGGAGGAAGATCCAATAGATTATCTCAGAACTCTAATAAATAAACACAGGCTCCCTGACATTGAAGATTCTCTACCTCCATTCTGCGGTGGTCTTGTCGGTTTCTTTTCATACGACTCAGTGACATATTTTGAAGATGGAGTGAACATCGAGCAAGAGAACAAAGATGTACCT
Source organism: bacterium (assembly GCA_028278455.1). Taxonomy (GTDB): domain Bacteria; phylum SM23-31; class SM23-31; order SM23-31; family SM23-31; genus JANQEH01. Next base: position 3,439 of record JANQEH010000178.1, on the reverse strand, counting down.
GATTTTACATTAATGCTAACATACGACCTCATAGCATTTGATCACTTTAAACACACACTTAAAATAATCAATATCGCCCCTTCAACTGATGATTCGGCGATCTCTTACAGCAGGGCAGTGAAAAGGATTTCTGGTTTTTTAAATCTTATTAACAAAGAGCTCAGAACAAGCAATGATAATTTCCCAGCGGAAAGAATCACTAAAAGGCCTGAAACAAACTGTTCGAAAACTGAATTTTTCAATATGGTGGATTCTGCCAGGGAGCATATAAGTGACGGAGATGTGTTTCAGCTTGTATTGTCCCGAAGATTCGAAATACAGCTAAGAAATGACGAATTCGAGATATACAGGGCTTTAAGGCGGATAAATCCATCTCCATATATGTTTTACATTCACTTTGATGATATTATTATCACCGGATCATCACCTGAAGTTCTTGTCAAATGTACTGGAGATGATATCCTAACCCGTCCGCTTGCAGGTACGAGGAAAAGAGGAAAGAACAGAAATGAAGATGAAGTGATAATAAATGAATTGCTTGAAGATGAGAAGGAAAAAGCTGAGCATGTAATGCTTGTTGATCTGGGAAGGAATGACCTCGGTAGACTCAGTAATTACGGCTCTGTTTCTGTTTCAGAATTAATGGGGATCGAAAAATACTCGCAGGTTATCCATATTGTTTCGGAGGTAACAGGAAAGCTCAGAGCCGGTTATGATTACTTTGATGTCTTGAAACACTGTTTTCCTGCCGGAACTGTAACCGGCGCCCCAAAGATCAGGGCTATGGAGCTGATAGACAAATATGAGAAAGATAAACGCGGAATTTATGCAGGAACTGTCGGTTATTTCGATTTTAAAAACAATATGGATACCTGTATTTCTATCAGGACAATTGTGATAAAGAATAAAACGGCCTTTATACAGGCAGGCGCGGGAATCGTTGCCGATTCTGTTGCAGAAAACGAATACCGTGAAACAATTAATAAAGCAGGTGCGCTTATCAAAGCGATTTCTGAAGCAGAAGGAATTGAATATGATATTAGTGATAGATAATTATGATTCATTTACGTACAACCTTGTTCAGTATGTTGGCAAGACCGGAGCTGAAGTCAAAGTTGTGAGAAATGACAGGATAACAATAGACGCGATAAAAAAACTCGAACCAGCCAGAATAATAATTTCACCAGGACCAGGACATCCGTCCGACAGTGGTATCTGTCCAGATGTGATTTCCGAATTCGGCAGAGATATTCCTATTCTGGGTGTATGTCTTGGTCATCAGACAATCGGAATGGTATATGGTGCAGAGATCACCAGAGCAGATAAGCTGTTTCACGGAAAAACGTCAAAAGTGATCCATGATTCGCGGTCAGTTTTTGCAGGTCTGGAGAATCCCCTGATTGCTACCCGGTACCATTCACTTATTATAAAAAAGGAAAAATTCCCGGATACTCTTTCGATATCGGCCGAAACTGAAGACGAGATAATTATGGGTGTCAGGCATAGAGAATATCCGGTCGAAGGCGTTCAATTTCATCCGGAATCAGTACTTACTGAAGATGGTGAAAGACTGATAGTAAATTTTCTTATGTGATAAACATATGATATAAGAAGTGTTTCAGGAGAGGAAATGTTCAAAGCATTTTTAGAAAAAGTAGTTAACGGTACTGATCTTTCCCGAAAAGAGGCGGTGGCAGCAATGGAGATAATTATGTCCGGTAAGGCAACAGAATCTCAAATATCATCCTTTATCACTGCTCTTCGCATGAAAGGTGAAACGGTAGAGGAAATTACAGGTTTTGTTGAGACGATGCGGGAAGTTTCCACAAAGATCGCTATAAATGATGATAATGCAATAGACACTTGCGGTACGGGAGGAGACGGAAAACACACACTTAACGTTTCGACTATATCTGCATTTGTCGCCGCCGGTGCAGGAATTACAGTAGCTAAGCACGGCAACAGGGCAGCTTCGAGTAAATGCGGCAGCGCAGATGTGCTGAAAGCTCTGGGTGTAAATCTCGATGTAGAAAAACAAGCTGTTGAGGAATGCATAGTTAATACGGGAATCGGTTTTTTATTCGCACCCAAACTTCATAAAGCTATGATATATGCTATAAAGCCCCGTAAGGAAATCGGTTTCAGAACAGTATTTAATATACTCGGACCACTTACAAATCCAGCTGGAGTTAAAAGACAGCTCGTGGGAGTATTTGACAGGTCTCTTACAGAACCTCTTGTAAATGTTCTCAAGAATCTCGGATCAAAACGGGCATTTGTCGTGCACGGGCATGATGGCATGGATGAGGTTTCAATTACCGGACGGACATTTGTTTCAGAGTTAAATGATGGTGAGGTCAGAAATTATGAAATCAGGCCTGAAGATTTTGGTATAAAATCCAGAAACCTTATGGAAATCACTGGAGGAGAGGTTGAGGAGAATAAAGATATTTTCCTTAATATCCTGAAGGGAAAGCCTTCTGCCGGAAAGGATTTTGTCTTGTTGAACGCCGGATTGGCAATTGCTGCTTCAGATGAGAAACTCTCAATCAGGGATGGTTTGGAAAAAGCCGAAGAATCGATTAATTCAGGTAATGCCTTTGAGAAGCTGAATGCACTGATAGAGTATACGAATTCTGCAGACTGAACCGCCTATATGTCAAATAACAATAATATGTTACATGGATTATTTAAAAAAAATATTAGATAGTAAGAGAGCCGAGATCGAGAAGCAGAAGAAGAAGGTCCCTGCAGAGGCCTTCAGCTGCGATGAACGGAAGACAAAATCTCTAAAAAAGAGCCTGTTAGATAGAAGACCTGCTTTTATCTGTGAGATTAAGAGAAAATCTCCTTCAAAAGGAGGCCTCAGAAATATAGGTGATCCTGTCGAGATAGCCTGCAGTTATGAAGAAAACGGTGCTGCCGCTGTTTCGGTTCTTACTGATAAAAAGTATTTTGCAGGTAGTATTGAAGACCTGGTTGAAGTCCGGAATAATGTCAATCTACCAGTACTGAGAAAAGATTTCATAATTGACGAGTACCAACTTCACGAATCCAGGGCTGCAGGCGCTGATGCTGTGCTGCTGATTACCGGAGCTCTTGAGAAAAAAGAGCTGTATAACCTTTATAACACAGCTTATGAATTAGGTTTAGAAGTATTACTTGAAGTTGAAAATATTATTGACATTGACTCGATAATGGAATTGAAGCCTGAGATTGTCGGAATAAACAACAGGAATTTGAGGACATTCGATCAGACTATTGAAACGAGCTTTGAGCTGGTTACTCACCTGCCCTCCGATTCAGTGAAAATTAGTGAAAGCGGAATTTCGACATTGGAGCAGATAAACCGCCTTTCTAACTCAGGTTTTGACGGTTGTCTTATTGGAGAGACTTTTATGAGAACAGAAAATCCCGGAAAAGTTCTCGCAGAATTCAT
>JANQEH010000176.1 GCA_028278455.1 bacterium | reverse complement strand
CCTCTCCCCTGCGGCCGATATATTCCGCTTCTTCAAGGCTCATGCCAAGGTACAATTCCAGTTCCTTCCAGTCCTCATCCGTTGCAACATGCCATCCTGCCGGAGCTATTCCCCGGCTGTCCTTCACAGCATACCAGTTGTAAAGGTTTCCGTATTCCGATTCATTCTCCGAATTATTATCGTATGCACAATACGCTCCCGAGGTCAGTTGCGCCCACGCTGAATCGCCCGTAACGTAAGGTATTTCATCACCATTGATGTAATGAGTTACCTTCAGGTTCTCTACAGTCCACCACTGGTAACCTATCCTCACAGTCTGATAAGTATTTCCGTCTATATCCGTAACAATATTCACAACAGTAATATCCAAAGACCGGCTGTCCGTATCCTCCCCGTCGCTGACAGTACATGTAATGGAAAATATCCCTTCATAATCAGGTGCTGTCCATTGAACCGATCGTCCTGAAGCCGGAGAAAATGATCCGGCATTGCATGTCCATGTATAAGCCAGACTGTCGCCATCGGCATCTGAGGCATCTGCGCTGAGGGAACAGACATCTTCAGGGAACATAAATGCCAGGGTACTTGCCGAAATTCCCGATAAAACCGGTGCGTTATTTTCCGGCGATGTTGAATTATCATCCCCGCAAGACAATAAAAGTATTACCGAAAGCAATGACATCAATAATAAAGTTCTCATTATAGCACCACTTATACTCATTTATAATCATTATCTATCAATTCTAGTCGATTTATTAAAATTTCAGGTATTCATCTTCCACCTCGTCGAATACACCCACTGTTGCATCGCAGACAACCGCATCATTTACACTTGGCTGATCCGAGATTGTCTTTTTTTGCTGAACAGTTTAAGTTTGAAAGATATATCAGCAAGAAGAATCCTAATACAATAATCCGTTTCATTGCAGTGATCCCAGTAGTGTGACTAAATATGTTATGAATATAATAATTATAATTGGAAAGAAAAAAGAATATTTTATTATAACTAAAGGATAGTTATATTCCTTAGAAGATCCAGAGTTTTTTGGCGCCCCACCAGATCTTGCGTGGCAGCCATGTCAGGGCGGCTTTGGTCTTTCCTAAGAATCCCTTCGGCGGTTCACTGACCTGTGTATTCGCGGGATTTGAGATCAGGCTGCTAAGCTCATTGTAATAATGGTTCACTCCCGGATAATTCAGGAATCCCTCAAGGCGTGTTTCCCCTACCTCGAGTATATTCCTTGCGCGTGAGTAGTCATTCAGCCTTGCGAGTGCTTCTGCAAGGCGTACATAAAACCTTGCATCGTCCTGGTAAATGTCAATTGCACTGTAGAATGTATCGACGGCTTTTTCGTAATCGAGGATCAGAAAATACTCGTTCACCCCGGTAAGATAAAGGTTAAATGCCCTCTGAGACTCCTCGTTCCATTCATATTTTTCGAACGATTCAGCAATGATCGGCAGAAGATGATCATGTTCCATGATAGAATGTGGTTTCTCTTCTCTGGAAAAGTCGATCTTAAGGTTCTTCACGCTCGAACACGACAGGGTTGTGAGAAAAACCATGAGGAGAAAGTAAATTTTCTTGTTTCTATTCATAGTAAAAAACCAGATTCCCGCTTTCGCGAAAAAGACAGTATTGAAAATGTTTTTAATACCCGGTCAATTATTTATATCTAAGTTCTATCATATTTAATAAAGACACTGGATCCTCGCCTGCGCCCCAGCCTTTGGCGGTATTAGCGGGGACGACGTTAATTGCTTTGCTCTCGATCAGGCCTTCTATTTATTTGGTTATCAGATTTAATGTCAGCTAATTGTCATTTCGAGCGCAGCCCCATCAAACACGGTTTAAAGGGGCAAGTCGAGAAATCTCAGCACATTGATTCAATATATAGCACGTTTGTAAAATTTAACTTCAGACTATTTACTATATTACTTTTCATGGCTATATTATAAATCGGCTATTTGGAGAAAATCCTTTAGGAAGGATCGATCCATCGTCCGTCCTCCCTTATCAGATCAATCAAAGACTCCACTGCCTCGGCTTCGGAAATGTTCTTTTTCACAACCTCCTGTTTCCGGTACAGGGATATTTTTCCGGGGCCGGTGCCAACGTATCCGTAATCAGCATCCGCCATTTCTCCCGGACCGTTAACAATGCATCCCATTATACCTATCTTGACACCTTTAAGATGGTCTGTCTTTGCCCTGATCCTTGCGCTTGTCTCCTGCAGATCGAACAATGTTCTACCGCATGACGGACAGGAAATGTACTCGGTTTTTGAGATCCTTGCCCTTGCAGCCTGCAGAACATTAAACACTGTCCGGTTTGTCATCTCTGTTACCGGCGTCAGCCAGATACCATCGGAGAAACCGTCTATCAGCAGACCTCCAATATCTATTGCGCTGTTTAACCAGAATTCTTCATCGTCTTCGATCGGGTGGTAATCAATCCTGATACAGACCGGCAACTCCAATCCTGTCTCCAGAAGCCTGTAAAATAATTTCCGCAGGTCCTTAAATCCTTTTGAAGGATCAATTTCTGCTATCAGCACAGTTTTATCTTTACCCGGAATATCTTCGGGTGCTGTATAACTGTTGATAAGTACAAAATTTACTAATTCCGATCTTTCCTTAGCGTCTACGTATTCTTCCAGGCTGAAAATCGGATATCCCTTGCTTCTGTCAGGGAGTTTAGTCCATGTATCGTGATCGTAGATCACGCCGATCTGCGAAGGGAGATCGATCGTAATATTTTGATCTCCAGCGTAGATATGATCAGCTGCCTGATCGCCGATATTCCATTTATCCAGATCAGGATCATATTTATAACCGACCGGTATCAGAGAATCCTGTTCAATTGCTTTACCGCTCAGGTCCGCTATAACACGCGGAACATTATCACCACCGAAATTAACAATCTCACATGTCTGTCTTTTCTGGTATTCGTAAGGATTTAAAATATGACTACAGCCTTCTTCAGGATAGGGCTCTGTCTTTCTGCTATCATATCTCCTGAGTATCTTTTTCACGACCGGGGCTTCAAATTCAGGCGGTTCTGTCAGGGATACTCGGACAGTATCACCAAGTCCGTCCTCGAGCAGTGTACCAATACCGGCGGCGGATTTTATCCTTCCCTCTTCACCTTCCCCTGCCTCGGTAACTCCCAGGTGAAGCGGATAATCCATATTCTCGGCATCCATCCTGTTAACCAAGAGCCGGTAAGCCTGGACCATTACGATCGTGTTGCTGGATTTCATGGATAGAACTATATCATGGTAATCCCAGTCCTCACAGATCCTGATGAACTCCAGGGCAGATTCGACCATTCCGAGCGGTGTATCCCCGTACCGGCTCATGATCCTGTCTGACAGTGAGCCGTGATTGGTTCCAATCCGCATTGCGGTCCCGTTTTCCCGACAGATCTTCACCAGAGGTGAAAACCTATCATGAATCCTCTCCAGTTCAGAATTATAGCTTTCATCGGTATATTCAATCGTCTCGAATCTTTTTCTGTCAACGTAATTGCCCGGATTGATCCTTACTTTTTCAACGATCCGTGCTGCTGTTTCCGCGGCATTCGGTGTATAATGAATATCTGCAACAATGGGAGTATTGTATCCTTTACTGCGAAGACTATCTTTGATATTGCCCAGATTTTCAGCCTCGCGGATACTCGGGGCTGTGAGCCTGACATATTCACACCCTGACTTGATCATCCTGATACATTCCGCAACAGATGCATCAGTATCCATTGTATCCGCAGTGGTCATTGACTGGATCCTGATCGGATATTCACCTCCGCAGGGAATACCGCCTATATCGACTGCGCGTGTGAGCCGTCGTTTGTACGAAAAAAAAGATGGTGTGTAAATATATTCCTGCATTTACATTCTCTCATTGCAATAAAACCGAATTTAAGGAAAATTGTCCAAATAAGAAAGAAATAGTTATTCTGTATAAACACAATAAAAAACCCCGGAACGGAAAATCCGGGGTTATTTACAAAGGATTAATTGCTAATTTCCGGGTGGAACTATACTTGCTCTTTCTGCCGCACCATATAGCATGGAATTGAAGACGTATTTAAAAGAAGCCTGTGCCTGAGCACGGTAGATCGGATCAAAACCTATCAGGACGATCCGTCCGTTACCATAGGTAACCTCTACAACATTTGCCCTGCCCCGGAGATAGTTTCCGCCTTCCAGCCAACCACTTAACAGAAGATCGGGAGAATCGGGATACCTTGAGACCACCTTTCCCTGGGATACTCTGAATACACAGTCGTTCCTGTGATTATAGAATATCTTACCTTCAGCGGGTATTCCGTAGGAGATCGGATGGTTAACGTCATTCACTGTTTTGATTATCGAACCCGGGATAAAAAATTTATCTGACGGGAAATCATGAACGACATTTCTAACTCTCAGGCTAAATTGGTTAATGATAAAATCATTGCTTTTTCCATAACTGACAAGAGTACCACCGTTTCTGACAAACTGCTTCAGGTTATTCACACCTTCGCTGCCGATTCCTCCCTGATATTCCGGCGGTGTATTTCCGCTTCTTCCTGTAACGATATCCCTTTCTCTGAAATCTGCAAGCATAATCGAATTGAACTTGCTGTTGAGATCACCTGCCTTTATGTCGTCATTATATGCCGATTCGTACTTGAATTCAAACTTCTCGATCACCCATCTTGTCCAGCCTTCGCTCATATTTCCGGACCATGATTTATATAAGCCGAGGCTTACCGGATTAAGTTTATAACCGTTCAATCTTGAAGAAGAACTCCTTTCAACAAGATCGATGTTCAGTTCTCTGGCTGCAGCTTTTATAGATTCGGAGTCATTATCCTTCGGATATATTATAACGGTTCCTTCAGGGTATTCCCTGTCACTGTCAATGAATTTTTCCGACGACCAGTATGCAGTGAATCCATCTTCCAGCAGCCTGTTTAGAGCAATATAAGTTGCATTTGTTTCGACGGGGAGAATGAAACCGTTCTCACCGTTACCTGCCGCAGTCTCAGGTTCGGGGACTTCCGCAGATTCCATCAGTACCTTCCCTGCATCAAACTCTCCGCTGATCCATGTCACATCCACACCCATCAGGTACGGCAGTGTGTGTGAAACAAAATCATAAGGTCTTTTCAATGGGCCGCCGGGATATTCTCTGAATTCAGGATAAACCTGGGGTTCGAGCAAGGTTTTGGCAAATCCGTAATACGGTTGATCCATATAAATAATTGCACTGCCTGCTTTAAAATCCTTACCGTCGGCAGTGAAGTCTTCCGTTGCCTTATACACTTCGACAAGCCCGGTTTTCAGAATATCTATCAGCCATTTAGCTGTAAAAGGATCTCTCTGTTCAGCAGGGATTATAGCAGCGAAAACATTTTCTTTCTCTGCAATACAGTTCTTTCCCACCTGGTAGAAGTTCTCCAGCCAGACGCTCCTAAGCTTGGCGGCACTCTCAAGAGCCGCCAACTGAGCTTCGTAATTATATTTAACAAGAGTAGGCAGATCCCATGTGCCACCCTGCCAGGGTTTCGGCATGAATACCCAATTCTTCAGATAACCTCTCTGATCCAGCTGTTCTTTCGTGATCTCGATCGGCCCAGCAATGTTTACACTTGCAGTTTCAGTCAGTATTCTTATCGCCCCATGGTAGTGATGAAAAGCTCTACCGGGAGTCCAACCGTCAAACCTTTTATAGGATTCCACACCTGTCAGGCCTTTTGCAGTAAGTCGGTTAAGCATATATGTTCCGATCATATTAATATTAGAGATCAGAATAGGATCGATATTCGGCTCGAAAGGATCAACAAACGGAGGCACGAATAATCTCGCGCCATATGATCCCATCTGATGCATATCAATTACTATCTGAGGATGCCACTCATCATAAAGATGCTTGATAGTCAGCTGTGTTTCAACCTGGGTGAACATATACCAGTCCCTGTTATTATCATGCCCTACATACCTGTGATAAAGATAAGGCATTCTCGATCCTTCGTATTCCGTACCCTTATACTTTCTCCACCAGTCTACAACCATTTTATATCCATCAGGATTATGGATTGGTGTCAATACAAGTATAACGTTATCAAGGATCTCATCAATGTAATCAGAATTCTCGCTTGCAAGCCTATAAACCATATCTACTGCTGCCTGCGCCGGTCCGATCTCAGTTGAATGAATACTGCAGTTTATCCCGATTATAGTTTTTCCTTCTTTTATCAGCTTTTCAGCCTTTTCTTCAGTAAGGCCCCTTGGATCTGCGAGCTGTGCATTTATCTGCTTATAATGATCAAGTTTACTGATATTATCT
>JANQEH010000160.1 GCA_028278455.1 bacterium | reverse complement strand
CGGCAGAATAATCGCTCTGTCAATACACCTGTACCATTTATTGGTTACAGGATTCTTGTGCTCCCAGGTATAGATGCTTTGAGATTTCTCTCCGAAAATATATTTGTTCGTACAAAAATCACATTGTGATACTCGATTTTGCAATGCCCTGTAGCATTTTTCACCGACTATATTTCCGAAGTCCCCCGCTACAGCCCTGTTTACGTAGAGTATTTCAAAAGTATCAGGATCAGATATGTAAACCAGAACATCAAGTGAGTCAAAAAGATAAAGAATAGGCTCAATTCCTGCAAGCCTTTCATCATGTGGACTGATTGCAGTCATTTCACGTTTGAATGTACTTAACCATTCTCCATAGCTGGAGTGCTTATACCAATGCGTTTCCATCCCCATCCCCCAATAAAACCAAACTACACAAAACAAATCTCATAATAAACGTATCAAAACTCATAAACACGTTGCATGAATACAGTTTTGATACTATCATGGATAACAATTCAATGCAAATACAGTGCCAGATACAATATACTGAAAAGCCGCATGCGTATTTATGAAAATTTTCACTTGTTTGCTCAAATAATAGGTTTTGAACAAAGTTCGTGCTATAAAGAAATTTTTCTTTGCATATGTAGAAATTTAATTGTCATTTATCGGATTTTATTTTGCCTCCTGTCAAATCATCAGCTCGGATTCTCAATAAACGGTATTCCAGGCTCTCATTTGGCTTTCCAGTTCGTTTCTTCTCTCTCTTACAAAGTAAAGCAGAGATTCAACCGACTCATTCAGATCATTTGCCAAAATTGTTCTGACAGGATCATTCTGATAATCATGTCTGATCATTTCCTGAAGTGGCGTGATAACTGACAGACAAAAATCCTCTGTAAAAACATTGTTCATATAGTAGTCAAATTTTTCAATATATACCTTTTTGAACCTGGGAATATTCAACAGGCGTTTGAAAAGTTTGCTGCCGCCGGCATAACTGTCCGCATACAGGTCGAGCGTATTCTCAGTTATAATTCCTCCGAAAGTATTATCCAGGTCCCATGGGATGAATTCAAATTTACCTGTTTCAGGATTATTGAAAATATGGAAGTTATTCACAATTCCGTCGATATTATTGATCAAAATAGATATTGTGTAATAATCGATTGTGTTTTCAACATCGAGTATTGAGCCTATGTTTTTCACAAAAGCAGAATCGGAGGCAGTATCGACTAAGTAAATCAGGTTTTCAAGGTCTTCATAGTTTCCGTTTTCATTCGTTTTCTTATTATATCCTGACCTGGCGGCAAAGCCATTTTCAAATGTAAAAAATCCCTTGTTATTTGAAGCTCCGTACAGATTCCCATCAGGCAGGTTCCGCCTTTTTAGAAAAAATGCATCCAGCGGCTCTAATAAGAGATAAATCCCCTTGTTCTCATTGTTGATTCCGAGTACCACTTGCTCGCAGTCTGAAATATGAAATCCGGCAGACCTGAACATTTCAAGCGAGAGGATATACCGCATATATGTGGCATCCCTCATTTGAGAGGATATGACCATTTCCTTTGAGTGACCGTTATAAAGATTGTCATCCTCAAATTTAACACGCAGTGACTTTTTATAGAGCCTTCTCGAAGCATTACCGTGATTCCTGACTTTAACGTCATATGACCTGTCACCAATGGTTAAGTCCGCGTCTATGTAATAATTTGAGAAGGACTCATTTACAAGATGTGCATAATCCTCATCGTCAACTGACAATGATACTTTATCGAGATGAGTCTCAAACTCTGGCTCCGGCCCGGTAATACCTGAACAGTTGATTACAGTCCAGCACAAGGTTAAAATTATAAATAAGTATTTGTTCATAACTACCATCGTATCTGAAATTCGCTGCTTACACGTGAATCGGTGTAATAATATTTGTCCTTTTCTACAGGATTGTTTGAGAGGACCATATCACCGTTAATTCTGAACCTGGTCTTTTTTGTTACATACAGGTTTAAACCGAGAAGAGACTGCAGTTGATGCACGTCCAGAGATTCGGTATCCGGTGCCAGGTAGCAGAACATTACCAGGGGCTCGATTTTTCTCAATCTGCTTTTGTTCAGTTTGATCTCTTTCCTGATCAGTGATCTGAAACCCAGGAAATTCACTTTTTCCCATCTCCCTGAAAGCCTTCTGAAGGCTGTAGCATCCGTATCATCACCGTAAAACAACTCAGCTTCGAAATTCATACTATTAACTGACTTAGATACATCTATCCCGAACGCGCCGAAACTTTCCTTTGAATTGAGCAGGCTGAATCTCAGAATACCGCTTACGCCTGCATGATCGAAAAAAGGGAAGTTGTGTTTTACCATACGTCCGGAAAAATAATAGTTCTGACTTTCGTGATAATATGCTCCGGTATTAAATGAATACGGATGCCCTTCACCTTTGTATTTCCGGTATATCTCTACGCCCTGCCCCCTGATGACATACCCGAAATACTCCATATGTCTGTTTATAATGCTGGTATCTATTGTGTAAAGCTCATCTTTCGAGAATGTCTCCTCAAATCCGAATCTTTTCTTAATAGAACCAATCTTGATTTTAACCGGGCTGTCGCTGCGCAGTTTGATCCAGGCGCCCTTTAAGTAGATTTCGTTCGTTTTTTTCCGGTTCCTGATATCAATCTGGCCTTTAATGTTTTTCTTAATATTAACATTGAATTCTATCTTGGCCCGATTAGCTTTGCGCGTATGTGAATCCTGATATTCATAATACAATCCGGTTGAAAGGCTCCCGGTATAAGACATCGCTGTTTGCGCTGAGCCTTCCGGTACAGATATGCAGGTGATGAACAGGCATACGACAGTATAATATATGTATTTATAAATATTTCTCATTGTTGAAACTTTACTTGATATTTTTAAAGTCAAACTTTCCGAAATTAGTTTTCCATAACACTGTTATAAAAATCATCATTGAAACCAGAGTTATAACAGCGACATCGTAAAGGAAGAGGCCGCAGGACATTCCAATAACGATTGACAGAAAGATAAATGAAGTATCCTTCGGATTTTTGACCGGCGTTCTGAATCTTATAATCGAAACTGCGCCGATAAGTCCGATGGATCGTGCCAGGTTATTTCCTACAATCAGCATAACCGCGGCAACGATAACACTTATCATCACAAAAGTCTGGACCAGTGACTGATCATATCCTTCACTCTGATGCATCTTCATATAGATCCAGGCAACCGGTACGGTAAGAATTCCGGACAGGAACAGTGAGAATGCAATAATCCAGATACTTTCCGGATTACTTCCCACAACCTGTTGATTAAGAATCGCGCTCAATTCATTCATAATACACTACCTCTTCTTCGTTTGCATTAAGTATTCTGTCGATGCAGTTTGTTTCAGCATAGACAGTTTCAATGCCGGTGCAGTATTTTGAGAACTTCTGTCTTTCCAAACCATATTCTTTCAGGAGCCATTGAAGCCAGTATGGTTTGGTTAACAGCGTTTTTGTTTCCATGATAACTTTGTCATCAGGAAAATCATAAGTTCTTTCTGATGATGTCGCCAGCGACTGTCTCAGCCTGAATGACAGATTGTCGTCAAATGTAATCCGGACATTGCCCTCGCTGTTTTCGAATGCTCTTCTGTGATATTCAACCTGGAGAACAGGGTGGAGGTTATATGAGTTCAGCTTGTCCTGAAATTCCCGGTATAAAGTAGTAATCTCCGATATATCCAAATTATTATATCTCAGCAGTTTGTCATAATCCAGGCTGTCACTGATAAAGCTGTCAGTCCATTTATTCTTGATCTTGAACCTGCGTTTATAATTCATGCCATTAATTTTTTCTTTCAACTCTACGAAACACTTGTTGTAATAATCAATCCCATTGCCATATTGCCGTATCCTCATTTTAAATCTTGATTTCTCTCTGTTTTTATGGTCCATGTAGCATTTGAAGTCATCCGAATCGAAATATAGAGACCGGATAAAAGTATCGTCCATTCCTTTTCTGAATTTCTTTTTCTGAAGCATTTCGTCTAATTTCTGAATTATCTCGTGGGCAACCTGTCTGTCTATCAGGTATTTCCGCTCTTTTCTTTTGAAAGTATTTATCGTTTGCATAGCTATGTTCCTTGTTCTGGCGCCTGTTGTTCGATTCGCTGGAAATAGAAATCCAGCACTCTGTCAAGCTCTCGGTTTTCCGGATCAATAAGTTTCTGAAAAAATATTCCATCCACGAACGCACTGATAATCATGGCGTGCATATGGTAATCTTCATCGTTCTGATGTAAATGCGGTATACTGTTTTTCAGAAGAATTGCAATTCCCTGTCTGATTTTTTCATATAACGGAATAATCATTTCATGAAATTGTTTTTTATCCTGAAAATAAATTGCTGTATCAAACAGTAGCTTTAAATAAGTTTCCGAACTGCTCAGAAAGTCCCTGCTCGCCTGAAAATAACTGTCGAGAGCATTATGTTGTCTGTTTTCAGAGAAGAGGACATCCTCAACTTTTTGCAGTAATTCATCCACATTGACGCTTACTGTTTGAATTAAAAGGTCTTCCTTGTTTGCGAAATAATCATAAAACCCTCCTTTTGAGATACCCGCACTGCGTGCGATCTCACGTGTAGTTACGGCATTATACCCTTTCGCGTTAAAAAGCTCACGGGCCGCTTCAATTATCATTTTTCTTTTTTCATCTCTATCAACAACTCTCACAAGTATTCTCCTGATAAAATCCTGGGCAGGTGCACTGAGTCCTGTTCTGTTTTTTGAGGAGGAGTACGTGGAGTGAATGCGAAAACAGCACAGCCTGCCCGGATACTTATTGTGTTTTGAAAATACTTACGCAATTACTGTACCAAAATTATAAATATTTTAAAAACAATAACTTATATTTGAATATGTCATTAAGGATTGTCATATACGGCAATACTTAATTGCCGTATATGACAGTTTAATGTTAATCCAAATGCTCTGAGTCACTGCTTATTTCTGAGAACAATGTGTACCTGCCCGGTAACTGTTTCTATTCATTTATATCATCATCAGTATGTCTGATCCATTCTGTTGCACCGAACATGTCATTAAATACTCTGATGGGAAAAAATGTATTGATTTCAATATTTTCTCTGAACTTGACTATCAGGTTTTCCGGCAGAACGACTGCCATTTTCCTTAGGGGAGCATCCTTCATCAGATATATTTGAGTTACAAGCTGGTATTGTTCATACATTGATAATTCCTGTTTCAGGTCACCTGCATTGAAAATCAGGTATGGCCAGTTCTTCTCGCTGTAATATTCATATACCGGTACTTCAATCCCCTCATCGATTTCATTGCTGCATTCGATACGGACATGAAGTGAATCTCCCATATCGATATATTTCTTCATAATAGTCATAACCGCCGCCTGGTTTTTGATACGGAACATAAATTATGCATCTAGTTAATCTCCAGTTTTCCTGTAGCAAGATCATAATCTATGCTGCTTTCCAGGTAATCGTAGAGAGCCATATAGTAATTCAGTTGAGCCTGATCAAAGGCGAGACGGGTTGCCCGTAAGTCAAGCTGGGTGGTCAAACCGTTCTGAGAGGTAGTCCAGGCAATCGAAAAGGCCTTTTCCGCTGTTCTCTTAAGAGCTTCCGCTGAC
>JANQEH010000061.1 GCA_028278455.1 bacterium | reverse complement strand
GAGAGAGCCGGCAGGAAGATTCCGACCGGCTTGGTCAGGCTGCATATGAGTTTATCAAACATATGATTTCGCTTGCCAAGGCAAAAGAAGGCCAGAAAGTATACCTGGTAGCCGGGGCTCCTGCCGAGGCAACGGTCAATGATAAGCAGGTTATTATAGACGCGGTCAGCGGGCTTGTCGATTCAGTGCTTGTCGTTTCTCAACCGTTTCTGGTTTCATACGGACTCGGTATGTACGGATTCAGCATAATTGTAGATATCGGCGCCGGTACGCTCGATATCTGCCGGATGCACGGTACAATTCCAGGCGATTCGGACCAGAGAACTCTTTTTAAAGCAGGCACTCATATTGATGACATGCTTCTAGATATGCTGAAAGCAAAATATCCGAACGGGCAGATTACTTCAAAAATGGCCCGGCAGTTTAAAGAGCAGTACGCGTTTGTCGGTAACACCAATGAGCAGATTTCAGTTGAAATACTGCTTGACGGTAAACCAACGCTTGTCGATATTTCAAACGAACTGAAAGAGGCAAGCGAGTGCATTCTTGATGATATTTATTCCACACTCCGCAACCTTATTATCAGCTATGATCCTGAGTTCCAGGATGATCTCCGTAATAACATTCTTCTGGCGGGGTGCGGCAGCCGCATAAGGGGGCTTGCAGACGCAGTCGAGAAAAATCTCTCGGACCTTGGACCGGTAAAAGTCAGCATGATTAAAGACCCGGTCTATGCGAGCGCTGTAGGCGCACTGAAACTTGGTCAGGATATGCCTGTTACAGAGTGGCAGCAGATTTAGTATTTTTTCTGGAATATTTTGCCATCGTCAGGTGTATTTCTTACATCAGACCGACATTTTATTATCTGAAGCTAAAGGGGAAAGCTTATGAGACACCTGATCTTGGGTGTAGTGCTTGTATTGTTAACTGCCTGTTCTTCTCAGTCCGGCAATATAATTGATCAACCGCGGACGTTTCTTTTTTCCGGAAAGCAGTACTCAGGTGAAATTGCGCTTGTAATTCCGAAAGAAGTGCGGGCAATGAAACATGAGTATGAACCGGGGGCATTACTCGGTTCCGGCGGGGGATATGAGATCGAATTTGGCCAGACAGTTACCGATATGATGGTATCTGCATCTCAGTATGTCTATTCCAATGTTGCCCTGCTCCTTGAAATGCCTCAGGCGGGCCAGTTTGAACGGATACTGAAAATAACAAATAAGGCGGCCGGAATCACGAATGACTATGATATCAGTTCATCTTCGACTTCCGCAACTGTCCAGTACAGCATGACGCTCATTGTCGAGTCTTTTGACGGCCGGGATCTCAAAGCGCTGAATTCTTCCAGCGTTATTGGAACAAGTTCTTTCCGGTCCACAATGAGCTTGAACCAAAGTAAAGGTAAACTTGTTGAGGCGATTACACTCTCGATAAGCCAGTCAGCTGAAAAACTGGCAAATCTCCTCGGGAAAGGTTTTGCTGAACCTGTGAAAATGGAATAGATTTAATAGATATTTTAGAGCTTTAACTGAATGGTGCTTACCAGTATTCTTTTGGAATAATTCTGTTTTTTAATTGTATAAATATGTAGCGAATAAACATCCATTAAAATCCAAAGGGGAATACCCATGAAACGATTGATGGTTTTTGCAGTTTTAGCGCTTTTTATTGCGTGTTCATCACAGTCCGATTTGCTGACAAACAAACCGAGAACATTCCGTTTTAGCGGACAACAGTTTGACAGCAATACCGCTCTTGTTATTCCCGAGGAAATCAGTCAACTGAAGCATGTTCATAAAGAAGGATCTCAGTATGGTTCATCCGGCGGTTACAATATTGATTTAGGGGGTCCTTTATTCCAGATGCTTGTCTCGATGACAAGGCTGGTTTATAAAGATCTTACGGTATTCAAAGAAATGCCTCCGGCAGGACAATTTGACACTGTTATTATAGTGTCAAAGAAGATGACCGGCGTTACCACTGAAGGCGCTGTAGATTCCGGTTATGATGTGTCGCCATTGACATTTGATGTTCAGACCAAATCTCAGGCCAGCCATGCAAAAATATCATTTAAACTGGTGCTGGATGTAAAGTCAATTAACAGTTCAGATCTTTCCGTCGTTAAAACGAGAACCCTTGAGAGTGTTGGTAATTTTAATTCCATATCAACAGGCGGACAGACAAACATTACTCACAGCCAGGTGAAAGTGACTGAAGCTGTTAAAGATGCGATAAACATGACTGGTGAAAAACTGGCTAATCTGCTCGGCAGTGGTTTTGCCGAGGTAAGATAAATTGTGAAATAGATGCAGGACATGAACTGATTTAAATATGCATTCCGACACAGAATTTGTCATCCTGTTGATTGTAGTGGTATTGTCCCTTTTTTAAGATTTTAGACGAGAATGAAAAAAAAGCCGGTCAGATAATTATAATCTGACCGGCTTTTTATTTAGTTTCTCCTGCTGTCGAAAAATTCAAATACAACTTAACCGTAACGAAATTTCATCATTCGTATTTTATCGCTTCTGCCGGATTGGTTACGGCTGCTTTTATTGCCTGATACAGGACTGTAAGTACCGCAATTGCCAGCGCCAGGAAACCGGTTCCCGCGAACAGTGTGATTCCAAGCTCGGTCCGGTACGCGAAACCCTGCAGCCAGTTATTCATTGCATAATACGCCAGCGGCCAGGCTATGATATTAGCAATGATGATAAGTTTAACAAACTCCCTGCAGAGTAAAATAGTTATATTCGGCACCGTAGCGCCGAGTACTTTTCGTATTCCGATTTCCTTTGTCCGCTGCTCTGCTGTAAATGATGCCAGCCCGAAGAGCCCGAGACTTGCGATAAATACCGCAAGCACGGTAAACGCCGTCAGCAGACCGCCGGTGCGCTGCTCCGAACGGTACATCCGGTCGAACTCTTCATCAATGAAACGGTACTGAATCGGATAGTCCGGAATAACAGATGCCCACTTCGATTCAATGAAGGATACGGTTTCTGAAATGTTTTCAGGCCGTACTTTTATAAACATATACTGAAAACTCTGCGGCCTGTACGCCATGACCAGCGGCATGATCTCCTGTCTGACCGATCCAAAATGGAAATCTTTGGCAACGCCGACTACATTCAATTTAGTTTCACCCCAATACAACTCAGATCCAACGCCTTGCGTAACCCCCATGATTTCACGCAACGTTTCATTGATTATGACCGAGAAAGTCGAGTCAGAAACAAAATCAGGTGAAAAACCGCGGCCTTCAACCATCTCAATGTTCATCGTTTCAACGAAATTTATGTCAGCCATATTTGTTTCTACGAGCAGCGACTGATCATCCGGTTTGTTTGCCCATCTGAACGATGAAGTGTTGCTCTGAAAACTCGACGGGAGGTACTGGGACCGGGTCATGTTGAGTATACTGCTGTTGGCAGCCAGTTCATTTTTCAGCGCGTCGTACGATTCCATGGTATTGCCGCGCATCCTGATGTATATCAGGTGGTCTTTATCCCATCCAAGACCTTTGTTCTGCATGTATGTAAGTTGTGAAAAAACCGCCCAGGTTCCGATAATCAGTGAAATTGAGAGCGTGAACTGCAGCACTACCAGTATTTTCCGGAACATCGCACCCTTTGCGCCGGTTGCGATCGATCCCCTGAGAATCCTGATCGGATTGAACGACGAGAGATAAAGAGCAGGATAACTGCCGGCTATAAGTCCTGTAAAAATTGTTGCAATGAAAAGCCCGGAAATCAGTATACCGGGGAATGCCATGTTCGTAAAAGAAAGCTCTTTACCGGACATGTTGTTAAAACCCGGAAGCAGGAGAGCTGTAATAATGATCGCCAGCAGAAGTGCGATAAACGCCATGAGCATCGATTCACCGAGAAATTGTCGGATTATGTGATATCTCAAAGCGCCTGCAACTTTTCTCATTCCGATTTCTCTCGACCGGTTTGCGGACCGTGCAGTCGAAAGGTTCATGAAATTAATACATGCAATGAGCAAAACAAACAGTGCGATTACTGAAAAAATGTAAACATACAGTATAGCTCCGGGTCCGGTCCGGCCGTAGAAACTGGAGTAAAGATGAATGTCTTTCAGCGGCATGAGATACAGGTCTGTGACGCTCCGTTCATTATGCTCTTTGATCAGGCCTTTAATCTTCTCGTTTACTTCTCCTTCAGTTGCGTTCTCCGTCAGCAGCACAAACGTCCGGAAAGAGTTACTGCCCCAATTGTCCGGACGGTACCAGTAGTAGGTACTCATATGGTTCCACGGCAGAACGATCTCAAACTGCAGGTGTGAATTGTGCGGTATGTTTTCCAGAACAGATGCGACGGTGAACGAGTACTGGTTATTAAAGGTAAGCGTTTTGCCGACAGCATTTTCTCCGTCGAAGTATTTATTCGCAATATCCTGCGTAATTACAATTGAATTCGGATCTTCAAGCGCGGTTTTTATATCGCCTGCTGCATGCGGGAAATCGAATATCCTGAAAAATCCCGGATCAGCAGCTACAATATTTTGTTCATAGAAAACCTTTTCGCCTGCTGACCTGGTCAGCATGGTTCCGAGATACGTAAACCTGGCTGACTCTTCAATGTCAGGGAAGTCTTGTTTCAGCGCCGGTGCGAGAGCGGACGGTGTGACTTCAACTTTGTAGACATATTCGGAATAGTTCTGGTTTTCACAGACTTTGTAAATGCGGTCCGTATTTGCATGGAACCGGTCGAAACTGAGCTCATCGAGTACCCAGAGCGCGATAAAGAGACAACAGGTAAGTCCGATAGCCAGGCCGGTTATGTTTATAAACGAGAATCCGCGATGTTTTTTCAGATTCCGTAACGCAATCTTCAGGTAGTTAATGAACATGCATACTCCTGACGGTTATTGAGAAAATGAGAGGAAGTTTTGCAGAAAACAGTAAGGCTTATATATAAATAGACGTAAAACTTTGGAGAAAGTTTGGAAGACTGGGGATTTTCAGATATTAAAATAACATGCTGAATGGAAGTGATATTTCTGCAATAATTTTATACAAATTCTATGTAAATGATAAACTCTGAACAGATCAGTGCCCCTGAAACACTTTGCTGACAATCTTCCAGCCGTCACTGAACTTATAAAGTGAAAGATAATCTGTGTAGGTCAGCTTGGAATTTTTATATATCTCTATTTTTACCATTGCAGTATTGCCGGTTATGTCTATGAGCGGAAATTTGTGTGTTATTTTTACCGGTTTACCGCCATTTGCAAAGTCTTTCGACCGTTCAATGTCGAGTATCCAGCTGTTCAGCGCTACCACGCTGACCTGATCATTCCGATTCACTTTCATACTAAAGTTTGGATGAAAACCTCTTCTGATCGCTTCCTGGTCTTTTTCTATATGCACTCCGTTGACATACGCCATTTCAATTACGGTCCTGATCTCGTCTTCATCGGTTTCGCGGCCGCTGTCTGCCAAAAGAGCGGCAGTCATCAGCAATAACATGAGCAGAACTGTCACAATTGATTTCATATAATCTCCATTATGCGCTGGTGTGATTTCTGTTTTATCGACTAATGCGATGATATGCCTTCTGTGGTAATCGTAAGTACTCTTCCGGAACCGAGACTGATATAACTCTCCTGGAAAACCTCTCTGAACCACTCAATCTGTTTTTCGCCTGTGCAGTGGGTTGCGCCGGTAAATTGTACTCCAAATTCCCGAAAAGATTTTATAATACCTTCAACGCTTTCCTCGCTGTGGTTCATCAGGTGGAATCCGCCGAAAATACCCGCGATTTTCCGCCCGTGGAAATCTGATGCTTCCTTTGCGATCTGTACAATTCCTGGATGGGCGCATCCTGTCAGAACGA
This sequence comes from bacterium, assembly GCA_028278455.1. Classification (GTDB taxonomy): domain Bacteria; phylum SM23-31; class SM23-31; order SM23-31; family SM23-31; genus JANQEH01. The sequence goes on along the minus strand of JANQEH010000061.1, from coordinate 3,434 downwards.
CCAATCCCTGGCCGGTGTTGAGGACGAGCCCCTGTTCGCGAACTTCGGAACCGGATTCACCGGTAAGGAAGATCCCTTCGGCGATTTGAACCGGATCACGTTCAAGCAGAATTTCTGCGCCGGCATTTTCGAGATCGGTAACTATGTTGCCCGGCGTCGATGGCGGCATATATACATTGATTCCCTGGTGTTTTTCAACCAGCTGCATCAGTCCGCCGGTGTGGTCCCAGTGGTTATGCGAAATAACCACCGCATCGAGATTGTCCAGATCGATCTTCATGATGCTGCAGTGTTTCTCGAAGAGGTCTGCCTTGGCCCCGGTATCGAACAGAATTTTCGTTTTGTCCGTTTCAAGCAGGCACGCAAATCCCCAGTCGCCTTCCATACCGTCTTTCGCGGGGTAATTGTCATAGATTACTGAAATTGTCATGTCAGAAGGTTCCTGAGCGAAAAGATTGCCGGACAAAATACCGGTAAGCATGCAAAATGCCAATAAGAGCGCCATGACAGCCTCCATTACTTTGTTATGCTGAAATGAGATACGGTTTGATTCGGTTAAAGTTACGGACCGGGTAATACCTTAAGAAATGCTGCCCTGAGATAATGTATATACACGCTTCACCGAGCGCGATGTTCCGTGAAAAGTACAGTAAATTACTGATGGGAAATTATTAATGAGGCACTATGTTATCAAAATCCCCCACCCGCAGAGTGGGTACCCCCTTTACATAAGGGGGAATACAATTGTATGCATAATTGTTGATCAGATTATTCGAAACCGAAAATGTACTGAAAAACACGAAATGTCATTCCGGACTTGATCCGGAATCTCGTTTTTATTTCGTGCAACAAAATAACTGTTGCATCAACTTATTTTTTTTATTAAGGTATAACGAAGGGATTTATTCTTCATTCAGGGATGTGGGATAAAGACCGGTTTCTCGCCAGTGGGAAACTGCGTCTTTATCCCATTTTTTGTATGTACTTGGATTGTTTGATATTATAATTCTTACAGGTTAAAGTTAAGAATAGGAGTCGATATGCGGCTGTTAAAAGTACTTGAAATAACCAATCAGATAGAAAAGAGTTCGTTCCTAAAAATCCTAGATAATATAACATCTGAGTTAAAGTCCAATGATAAAGAAATTAACAAAATATTCTCTGATTGTAGTGATCAGATAAAAAATGTAGACAATGCAAATATTATTAAACTATTTGGACTAGTAAAAGAGAGTTATACAGATTATTTGAGAGGTGTACTTCAGTTTACTGATATTCAACTTGATATTCTTACCGATATACTTATTCGAGATGGCAATTCAATAATGTCAAGAGAATGGTTTCACTCATTATATAAAAAAGAAATGAGTGAATTAAATTTGAGTTTAAAAGAATTTAAAAAAAATATACAAAGCGATTTAGAAGTGCAAACAACAGGAAGAAATCGAGATTATATAATCTATAAAAACTGTGTTGAAACAAGTTATTTGAATGATTTGGATAGAAACCGTGAAAGCGTGATTACTCATGATGAAAAATCAATTTTAAACACATTATGCAAATCATTGGAATTGTCAACTGAAGAAGCTCGGTTGATTTATTATTCCATCGTTAAGCTGGAACCACTTGATTTAGATAAAGTAATAAATTCACTAAAGGAAGTTGGAGTTGTTTTTTACCATCGAAAAAGTTCAACAATTTATATTCCAGATGAATTTGTCTGGATGTTACGGAATATTAAAAATGTTGAATTGTCAAATAAGTTTTTTAGGCGCATTCTTAGACAACTTAGCGACGGATCATTGAACAGAATAATTAGAAAACATAATATTGATACAAACAATAATAGAGAGGATAAAATAAACTCTATTCTAAAGAATGGAGTAAGTGTAAAATCAGCATTATTGAGTGACATTTATAAGGATAATATAGGAAAATCAGAAAAGAAGATTTTTTTGAGTGACTTGATTAATAAAAAGCTTGGTATAAAAATGCCAAAAATTGGTGTAACTTCAGAAGAAAGGGTGAAGAATCTAATAAACTATTATCTAGATCTAGAGAAAGAAGATAATATAGAAATTTCTATAGGTGGATATAGTAAACTGATGATTGATTTAAATATTCTCTTTCCAAAATTACATGAATTAATAAAGTATGAGTTTGAATTACAATCGGAGATCGAGATTAATACTGAATTATTGTTAGATTACAATATCAGACCAAGAGATATACTCAACTTATTTAGCAAGCCAGACCTAATAAAGTTTTGCGTAAAATATGGAATAAAGAAAATTGGCAATGTTCGTAAGAATATTATAGAATCTTATAAAGACTACGAAGATTTATATCTGGAAAATTATGTTCTAGTAGCAAATCGTGATAAAAAAGGCCTTGAGGAGAAAGGTCTTACAATAAAAGAAAGTGAATTTGGTGTAAAATTCGAAGAATTGTCAAAAAAATTATTTGCAGAATTAGGTTTTAAAGTGGATGAAGAATTAAACAAGAAGCTAACTACAAAAAGATTAAGAATGGATATATTATTAAATAACGGCAATAATGAGCTGATTATAGTTGAATGTAAGACTAACTTTCATAATGTATACAGCAAGTATACTGCGGTTACACGACAACTAAAATCATATGAGAAACTGTGTACTAACAGTGGATTCAGAGTAATGCAGATATTACTATTATCAAATAACTTTAGTGATGACTTTATAAGCGATTGTGAAAATGATTATGATTTAGAACTGTCTCTTTTAACTGCCTCCGGTTTTCTCAAAATTATCAATGCTTTCAAAGAATCAAAGAAAACACTATTTCCAGTTAGGCCTTTCATGAAGGGTGGACTTCTGGATGATGATAGAATTGTCAAAGCAATTCTTAAAAAGTAATTTGGGATTCTATTTAACGAAATTTTTTTGTAAGGAAAAAATAAGATGCTGAAACAAGTTCAGCATGACATTTTGAATATATTAGCGGATTCAGATACTTTTGAAACACAAAAGAAGCGAAGCTTCATACCAGCGCAAAATCCACTGCTGCTTCAGCATGAAGTGTAGTCGTGTCCAACAGGGGGATGGGGGAGTGGTCCTGCTTGACGAGGAGGGGGATCTCGGTGCAGCCGAGGACAACGGCCTGAGCGCCGCGGGACTGCAGGTCTGTGATTATTTCAATATACTTCTCTCGTGATTCTTCATTAATCTCACCGACAACGAGTTCATTATAGATTACATCGTGCACGATCTGACGCCGGTCGTCATCGGGTATGATAACGTCGATGCCGTGTTTCTCCTGCAGTCGGCCGGAGTAGAAATCTTTCTCCATCGTGAATTTCGTTCCGAGCAGGCCGACTTTCGTCAGCTTCTGGTCCTTGATACTCTTCGCGGCAACGTCGGCGATGTGCAGTAGCGGGATATCGACACTGTGTTCGA
>JANQEH010000165.1 GCA_028278455.1 bacterium | reverse complement strand
GACACCAACTACTTTCATTATAGCGCCTTCAGTCAGAGATTCATCCAATATCAAATTCATGGTAAGTCCTCCTGATATATTATTGTATTATTAAATTTTCTTATGTAATTCCATATCCATTAAAAGAAATCCGAAATTATACCTTTAAATTTCTCGACTATCGTATTATAGACATGCTCATCATCACCTTTATACTGATCACCTTCAGACCTGTTCACATCACCATATAGTACAAGGCCTACACCGGTTGCGTACATAGGATTTTTCACCGTATCTACGATACCTTCAATACCTGTAGGTATTCCAAGCCTTACGGGCATATCGAATATCTCCTCGGCAAGTTCTACAGCTCCGGGGATCAGGCTGCATCCGCCCGTGAGCACAAGACCGGATGTCAGAAGTTCTACCACGTCCGATTTTTTTATCTCCCTGTATGCAAGAGTGAAGATCTCTTCCATCCTCGGCTGAATAATCCTGGTTAATATGGTCTTCGATACCTTCCGCGGTTCTCTTCCCGCTACGCTTGGAACCTCGATATACTCTTCTTCAGAAATACCAGGCAGGTAGCAGCAGCCGTGATCGATCTTGATCTTTTCTGCCTGTTCGGGCGGAGTCCTCAATCCTATTGCAATATCATTAGTTACATGGTTTCCGCCAAGTGAAATTACCTTGGTATATCTTATTGTTTTCTCGAAAAAAAGCGCTACATCCGTTGTGCCTCCACCGATGTCTATCAGGCCTACACCGAGTTTCTTTTCATCATCTGCAAGGACTGAGTAACTCGAAGCAAGGGGTTCCAGCACGAGGTCGTGAACATTGTAACAGGCTCGCTCAACACTTTTATAAATATTCTGGGCAGAAGTGATGGCTCCTGTTACAATATGAGCTTCAACTTCCAGCCTCACTCCCGACATACCGATAGGTTCATGGATCCCATCCTGGTCGTCAATAATGAACTGCTGCGGCAGGATGTGGATAATCTCCCTGTCAATAGGCATAGATATAGCTTTTGCCGCATCGATTGCTCTGTCGACATCGTCTTCCTGAATCTCGTTGTTCTCTCTTGACACTGCCACGATACCACGTGAATTCAGGCTGCGGATATGATCACCTGCTATACCTGCGTAGACCGATTTGACTTCGACTCCAGCCATTCTTTCTGCATCCTGGACGGCTTTCTGGATCGATTGGCATGTCTTATCAATATTTATTACAACACCTCTTCGGAGACCATGGGAAGGGCTTGTGCCTACGCCAAGTATTTTGATCTCTTCAAACTTACCTTTTTCGGCGATTATTACACATATTTTGGTTGTACCGATATCAAGACCAACGATTATGTCTTTTTCCGCCATATGACACTCCTTCTATATAATATTATTCTTTAACTACAATCATATCCTTATAATTAAGGTTTATATATGATAGCTTTTCCCCGCTGTTATCGTCTTCAAGAAATTCGAGGAAAAAGACCATTCTCGCAAATTTTGTTCTGAAATCGTCAGAACCACAGTCTATGCATATCCCGGAATTTGATAGAAATACCGATATACCACCATCAGTGTTATAATGTAATTCGGAGATCTTGTTCACCATACCCGGCAGATCTGATTTTAGTGTTTTCAGGAAATCCAGGATTTTTAAGATCTCACTGTTGTCTGCTGCTTCACCAATCTTTACCTGTCCCGGATTGATACCTGTGATAACCGGGTAATCGGGATATCCTGAGGTTTTTACTGATTTCGGAAGGATCACACCCTTTTCATCAATGTGGTATACTTTGTCGAAGGCAATGAAGGCAACAGGTTCCCTCTCTTCAAGATCGATTTTTATAGTGCTTGGATATTTTCTGCCGATCGATACAGTTTCGATGAATGGATTTTCCAGTATCTTTAATTTCAGTGGTTCTACTTCAATATCATTAATTCTCTGTTCAGGCGAAATATCTATGAGAGCTTCGATCTCGTCTATTGTCAATATAGTTGCTCCGTTTACTTCAATCCCTGAAACATAAAAGATATCTGAATTGGAATACCAGTATTGGAGCCCTTTTGTGAGTCCAATGATCACAGCGACTGAAAAAAAGAGATAACCGAAAACTTTTAATGACTTTTTCGCAGATATTGTTTTTTTCTTCTTATTTTTTGATCTCTTTTTCAAACTCTGCTCACTAATAATAACATGTTTTTTTCTTAAGTTTCAGGATCAGCCTTTCACTGATATCCCAGACATCACCTGCACCGAGTGTAATGAAAATATCACCGGCTTCCGCTGTTTCAGAAAGATGATCTATTACCTTCATCTTGTCCCGAATAAATTCTATATCGGGATGCCCCTGTTTAGTTGCTGATTCTACAATTATTGCCCCGGTAATACCTTTTATTGGTTCTTCTCTGGCTGGATAAATATCTGTTACTATCACTTTATCCGCATCGTTGAAACTGGCGCCGAATTCATTGCTGAAATCCCGGGTTCTGGAGTATAAATGAGGCTGAAATACAGCAATTATCCGCCTGTCTTTCCATCCGGTTCGGGCGGCATTGAGACTCGCCCTTACTTCTGTGGGATGATGAGCATAATCATCAACAACCATAATATCATTTATTTCATCCTTAAGTTCAAACCTTCTGAATACACCTGCAAATTCTTTAAGGGCTCCTCTTACTATTTCAATCGGGATTTCAAGTTCCTGAGATATTGCTATTGCAGCAACCGCGTTCTTTATATTGTGCAATCCCGGCAGGTTTATCGTAAAATAACCTACGGATCGTCCATTATGCTCAACCTTGAAACTCGATTCAAATTTTTCAAAAGTTATGTCTGAAGGCCTGTATTCCGCCTTGTCCGAAATGCCGTACGTAATGATTTTTCTTTCGATTTCAGGTAGTATCTTACCAACACCCGGATCGTCTATACAGGCTATTACGGCTCCGTAAAATGGGACTCTTGAACCGAACTCTATAAATGCTTCCTGTAGCTTTCCCAGTTCCTCATAAGTGTCCGAGTGCTCCATTTCAAGAGTGGTTATAACGGCAAAAGTAGGGTAGAGGGTCAGGAAAGACCTGTTATATTCATCTGCTTCAGCTACCAAAAATTCACCAGTGCCCAGCCTGACATGAGATTCAAGGCTTTTTAATTTACCACCCACTACGATCGTCGGATCGAGGTTCCCTGCAGTAAGTATCTGGCCGATCATTGAGGTGGTAGTAGTTTTACCATGCGTACCGGCAATGCAGATCCCGTGCTTGAGCCTCATCAATTCGGCAAGCATCACGGCTCTGCGGATTATCGGGATATTATTTTTCTTTGCTTTTGTTAGTTCAGGATTATCCTGCGGAACAGCTGCGGAAAATACAACCACGTCAGCACCGGTTATATTTTCAGCTTTATGACCTATATAAATTTTTACACCTATTTCGCTGAGTTTTCTTGTAACACCACTTTCAATCAGGTCGGATCCTGTTACGGTATAACCGAGATTGTTCATTATCTCGGCCAGTCCGTTCATTCCGGCACCGCCTACACCCACGAAATGAATATTTTTAATTTTTCCAAGTCTCAATTATCAAATCTCACTTCTTTTTTTGTTGAATGCAGCTTCCGAATTCTGCCTTGCAATGTTCAGAAGCACTCCCGTAGCGGCCAGTGTGAACACCAGAGATGTTCCTCCGTAACTTATAAAGGGAATAGTAAGACCGGTTGTTGGTAAAAGACCACATACAACACCAACATTGACCATTGCGGCAAATACTATACTGAGCGTTATACCCGATGCAAGTAGCTTTCCGTACATATCTTCAGAGTTTTTTGCAATAAGCAGCCCACGCCATAGAATTATCAGGAATGATCCCAGAACAAGAACAGCACCGAAAAAACCGAGTTCCTCGCCGAGAATCGCAAAAATAAAATCCGTAAAAGGTTCCGGGAGATATAAAAGCTTTTCCTTGCTCATTCCGATACCTACACCGAATAGGCCACCGCTGCCAAGACTTATCAATGACTGCCTGATATGATACCCGGCTCCCAGCGGATCTGCGTCGGGTTTCAGATATGCTAGAAGTCTTTTTAACCTGTAAGGTTCATAGACGATTGCGAGGAAGAGTACTGGCAAGGCTGCCATGGCAGTGCCGACAAGATGGATAATCTTGACATTCCCGATAAAGAACATCATGAAAATTATAGAGAGTATGACAAAAGCGCTGCTGAAATCGGGTTCCATTAGAACAAGCAGAGCAAATACAATCGTAACACTAAGCATTGGGAAGTAACCGTCAAAAAATCCGCCTGACAAACGGTCCTGCTTTCTGGTAATATTATCAGCCATATAAAAAATTAGAGCATATTTAGCTATCTCTGAAGGCTGAAGAGAGAATCCTGCAATATTCAGCCATCTTGATGCACCTTTGATAGTAACACCCACCACGAGCGTATATACAAGGAGTACACCAGCAATCAGCAATAATGCTTTCGATAATTTTTGATAGTGGCGGTAATCGATCTGAAATGTTATTGCCATCAGTATCAGACCGGTTATTACCCTGACAATATGTTTTATCAGGAACACATTGCTATCCCCATAGCTCGACATTGCCTTTACATAGCTTGCGCTATAGACCATTACCACGCCAATGGAGACGAGTCCAAAGACCGCCAGCAGTAGGGTATAATCGGTTATGTATTTACTTTTTGTCATACTTAAATAGATTTCTAATTACTGAACAAAGCCTTGACAATCCTTTTGTATTCTCTTCCTCTGTGCTCGAAATCGGTAAACATATCAAAACTGGGGCAGCCCGGTGACAGAAGCACTATATCACCCGTTCCAGCTTCCCTGTTAGCTTTAGCTACTGCATCTGAAAGATCCACAGCTTTAAACACTGGAGTAACACAATTCTCCCATGCTGAAAACATCTTAGTGCTGGATTCACCGTACAAAACGAGTGTCTTTACTTTATCACTAATGAGTTCAATCATGGTCGTATAATCAGAACCTTTTTCCTGTCCTCCCGCCAGCAGTATAACTTTGCTGTCGTAAGCATTCAGTGCTGTAGTCAGGGAGTCGAGATTTGTGGCTTTGGAATCATTGACAAAAGTGATCCCTTCATTCGAGATAACAAATTCGAGCCTGTGCTCAAGTCCATTGAAGGATTTGAGGGCTTTGGCAATGAGAGAAAGATCCCCAACACCTGCAAATACAGCTGCTGCAGAGGCTGCTGCAGCATTTTCAATGTTATGCTTTCCCGGTACTTGCAGTTCATTTACATCTATGATTTCAGATGCGTCGCCGTCGCAATATGAGTAAAGAATTCCATCCTCAAATCCCGCTCCGTTTGAGACAGGAGATGAACCGCTGAAGAACCATGTGCTCGAGCTATTATCAATAACTTTGATATCGAGTGTATCTTCATCACCGTTCAGTAACAGCATGTCATCCTTATTCTGGTTCTCAAATATCCTGAATTTACATCTGATATATTCATCCATCGTACCGTGTCTATAAATATGGTCGGGAGTGATATTCAGGATTATCGATACATTAGGATGAAAAGTTTCGATAGTTTCCAGCTGATAACTGGAAACTTCAAGCACTATCAATGAATCTGCGCTTACACTGTCAACAACATCTGAGAATGGCAATCCGATATTTCCGGCGGCTACTGCAGGCCGGCCGGCCGAATCAAAGATCTCTTTGATCATCGTAGTTACCGTTGATTTTCCATTGGTACCGGTAACAGCTATTACAGGATTTTTACAAAACCAGTACGCAGTTTCTAATTCTCCATAAACAGGTATATACATATCTCTTGCTCTCTTCATTACCGGTACATCCATAGGTATACCGGGGCTTATCACAAACATATCTGTTTTATTAAATAGTCTTTCCGAGTGTTCACCCAGTTCAAACTGAAAGTTCCTGTCATCTATGTTTTTGCATTTTTCTTCTGCTTCCGCGGAATACTGAATATCACTCAAGTAGACGATTGCGCCTTTTCTGAGTAACAACTTTGCCGCTGCAAGTCCGCTTCTTCCTGCGCCAAGCACAGATATTCTTTTTCCTTTAGTATCCCTCATTTTCTCCACTTCTCAATTCTGTTCGATCAATGCTGATAATGATTTTTCCATTCTGCTGCCTCTTGAGCCCTTAACAAGGAGAACATCTTTATCTTTCAGCGTTTCCCTCAATATTCCGGCAGCCTCGTCATGATCTGATGCATGGCAGCTGAAATCGATCTTTTCCTTTTCTCCTGCCTCGCTTATTTTCCGTGCACGCTCTCCGACAGTAATAACACCTGTTATGTTTTTCTGTTTAAGATACCTTCCCAGAGATAAATGCTCTTCGACACAGGTGTCTCCAAGCTCCAGCATATCCCCCAAAAGAGCATATTTTCTTCCTTCAGAGGGATATTCAGAGAGTATGTCTATTGCTGCCCTCATCGAATCGGGATTAGCATTATAGGTGTCATTAATGATCACTGTCTTTTGCCAGTATAAAATCTCGAGCCTCTGATTGTAGCTCCTGAAAGCTCCGAGCCCCCGAACAATATCTTCGTCAGATATCCCGAGTTCACGGGCAATGCTGACTGCTGCCAGCGCATTAAAGACATTCATTTTTCCCGGTACATTCAGCCTGCAGTCGATCTCACCTTTCAGCCTGAAAGAATATCCGCCGTTTTCCATTATATACATCTTAGAAACAAACAGATCGTTATGATTTCCAAGTCCGAAGGTTACTAATTCAGGCATATCTTTTTTTAGCGTAGCAAGCATTGGATCATCGCCATTTATGAATCCTTTTACAGATGCTGAACTTAACAATACAGATTTAGTATTGAGTACCTCATCCTTTGACTTGAAGAATTCAATATGCCCTCTGCCAATATTGGTTATCAATCCATAATCAGGTTCAGCAATCTTACATAGCTTTCCGATCTCACCGGGGATACTTGCCCCCATCTCGAGAACCGCTGCTTCAGTATCAGAGGTAATATTGAAGATCGTCAACGGCAAGCCGTAAAGATTATTGAAATTTCCCCTTGATCTTACTATATTCAGCTTCAAAGAGAGCAGTGAAGAGATCATTTCCTTTGTTGTCGTTTTACCATTTGTACCGGTAATTCCGATAATTGGTATATTGAACTTTCTGCGATGGATATTTGCAAGCTCTCTCAATGCCTCGGATGTATCGGGGACTTTAAAAAGATTGAAATCTCCACTGATTTCATCAACTGCTCCAGTACCAGGCTCAAAATCGTTATTGACTACCAAGGTGGTTACTCCTTTGGAAATCACTTCAGGTATGAATTTATGACCATCATGATTCTCTCCCCTGATAGCAAAGAAGATATCATCTTTATTGATTGTCCGGGAGTCAATTGAAACATTTGAGAAAGAACGATTTTCTTTATCGGGGGATTTTTCAACTACGCCCGATAAAGAGCGGAGATCTGTTAACTGAATTTCCTTCATTTCTCCACTAATTCATAAATTTATTTTTCAGGAATTCCCGTGCAACCTTTCTGTCATCATAATAGACCTTCTCCGTGCCGAGAACCTGATAAGTTTCATGCCCCTTGCCGAGAATTAGAACACAGTCTTCATCTTTGGCAAGATCTAAAGCTGAATGTATTGCCTTAGTTCTGTCAATATGATATTCGATAGAATCTCTATTCTCGATACCATCAAGAACATCAAGTATTATCTTTTGGGGATCTTCTGTCCTGGGATTGTCGGATGTAAGTATAGGAATATCACTTCCTAACTCGGCAATCCTGCCCATCATCGGCCTTTTTCCCCTGTCTCTATCGCCACCGCAGCCGAATACAACTATCAATCTACCCTTGACCAGTGGTTTTATCGAATCAATGGTTTTTTCCATGGCATCGGGAGTATGAGCATAATCGACAAGGACCGCAAAATTCTGCCCGGCGAAGACTTTCTCGAGTCTACCCGGGACACAATCGAGTTCAGCTATCCCTTTTTCGATCATATCGACCGGTATTTTCATGCTTATCCCGGCTCCTGAAGCAGCCATGATGTTATAAATATTGTGTTTCCCGATCATACCTGAATCGACTTTAATCCTGCCTGCAGGTGTGTTAAGAACCGCTTTAATTCCATTCAGATTAAAATCCGCGGAATCCGGGAAAATATCTGATTTTCCCGGCTCCGCTGAATAAAAAACTGCCGGCCTATGGTTCTGCTTTGCCATTCCCTTGCTCGCCGGATCGTCTCCGTTCAAAATACTCTCGCCCTGTACGGAGTCTACCTGTTTGAAGAGTCGTTGTTTAGCAACTTCGTAGTTTTCCATAGACCGGTGGTAATCCAGGTGATCCTGTGTCAGATTGGTGAACAGAGCAACTCTGAAAACCAATCCTTCAACTCGGAATTGATCAAGCGCATGAGAAGAGATCTCCATAATAACAGCTTCAGCATTCTGTTTCCTCATGAGTGAGAGAAGGCGATGCAGCTCGGATGTTTCGGGTGTAGTCCAATTAGCCGGGAATTCCTCATTTCCAACTCTGTAATCGATCGTTCCAAGTATTCCTGTTGACAGCCCCCCTGCCGTCAGGATACTGTTGATCAGGTATGCAGTAGTCGTTTTCCCGTTAGTACCTGTTATTCCGATCATCGTCAAATCGCGTCCTGGATGTCCGTAATAGGCGCCGGATAACTGCGCGAGCGCTTTACGGGCATTTCCGACCCGGACGCAGGGAACACCGCAATCGTTTAAGTAATTCTCGCCCACAACAGCGGCGGCTCCCTTGTTGATAGCTGCATCAATATAATCGTGGCCGTCAGAAGTTCCCCCCTTTATTGCCACGAATAGATCACCCGGTGAAATCAATCTTGAATCATACTGAATTGATTTGATATCTATATCAATATCACCGTATTCTTCATGACCTGTTACATCTTTTAGTAATTGTCTTAATTTCAAATCTTTATCAATTCTTCAATTCTAATTGTTGAATAGTTCTTCCGTTGGTTTTCCCTTCAAAATAGTTACTGTTCCCGGACGGGCCTTCTGTCCCGGGGAAGGGAACTGGTCTATAACGATCCCGGCTCCTTTGATCCTGAAGTCAAGTCCGAGAGCTAATAAGACTTTGACAGCATCCCTGATCGGTTTTCCTTTAACATCCGGTACAGTAATAAGCGTTTTTGCCTGTACATTATTATTCGCTTTATCTTCGTTTTTCGTACTGTTTTTATTTTTTAGATCTATAAAGTGGGATTTCTTTGCAATTTTATTGGAAGTCATATCTACGCCGTTTACCGGACTGATATCAGTCATGATATTAGATTCCTGATCTGAAGAATCCTTCCAGAGATTCTGTACTTTCTGCCAGAATGTAAGCCTGTTGCTTTTATTGAGTTCAACCAGATCGATCTCATCGGCGAGAACTTCGTTTCCGGGTATATATGATAGCCGGTTGATGATTCTTTTGAGGATTGGAGCTGCCACAGTCCCGCCATAATAATTCGGTTTAGGCGTATCCAGGACAACCAGGCCGACAAGCCTTGGATTCTTGGAAGGATAAAAGGCAATAAACGAGGACATATAATCGGTCTGTGAGAATGCCTTGGTAACAGGATCGACTTTCTGCGCAGTGCCTGTTTTCCCTGCAATGGTCTTTCCGGTTATTTTTGCCTCAGTTCCAGTTCCATGTTCAACGACACTCTCAAAAAATGTCTTAAGAATATCAGCAGTTTTCCTTGTGATCACCCTTTTTATAGGTGTCGGAGAATATGTTTCGATTGGTTTACCCATGTCATCGAAGACAGCTTTGATGAGGAAGGGCTTCATCAATATTCCACCATTAGCCACAGCAGCATATGCAGCTGTGATTTGCATGGAATTTACTGTAATTTCATGGCCTATGGAAAGTGCTGAGAGGGAAGTGCGAGACCATCTTGAAGGTTTCCTGACGAAACCAGGTGCTTCTCCACCGAGCTCGATTCCGGTTTTTCTGGAAAATCCAAAATCAAGCATATATTTGTAGTATCTCTCCGATCCCAGAACCTGGGCAATTTTATAGGCACCGATATTACTCGATTTTTCCATGATCTCTTTGACTGTCAGTGTATCATGTGGTTTGGTGTCCCTGAACCTGTGTCTGCCGATCATGATATGGCCGTTCTCACAAAAAAACTCTGTATCTGGAGAAACAAGATTTTCTTCAATAGCTCCCGCTATCGGAATGAGTTTGAATATCGATCCCGGTTCGAAACTATCGGTAACCGATCTATTTCTACGGTTTTCCGGCTTGTATTTGCTGGGCTCATTACAGTCAAACGTCGGAGCAGAAGCCAGAGCAAGTATCTCTCCGGAACGGGGATCCATCAGGATCACCATACCGGATTTAGCATTAAACCGTTCTACACCTTTTGAAAGCTCTTCCAGCGCGATCGTTTGACAATCCAGGTCTATTGTGGTCATTATGCTTTTGCCATGAACCGGTTCTTCGATCGGATAATTGAAATCTACTGTTTTCCTTCCCAGGGCATCGGTTTTAAGTGCTTTTTTGCCAGGCTGTCCTGCAAGTATATCATTGTATCGAAGTTCAAGTCCCTCAATCCCTTTGTTGTCAATGTCTGTAAAACCGGTGATTTGACCTGTGATATAACTGTTAGGATAGAACCGCTTGTAGTCTGTCAGCCTCTGGATACCTTTTAATCCATATTCGGTTATCTTATCTGCTTTCGATGCCGGGACTTTTCTCTGTAGCCAGACAAAACTCTTATTCTTCCTGAGCAGCTTAAGGTAATGGTCCCGTGATTTGCCGAAATGCTTGCTGAAGATAACAGCGGCTTTCCATTTGTCTTTGATGCTTTTAGGATCAGCGGCAAAAGAATAATAAGTTAAGTCAGTTGCGAGAATATTCCCTTTTCTATCCAGGATATTTCCGCGGTAATAATCAATATCTGCATCGCGGTAATGCTGATTTCTGGCGATCTCCTTGAATTGACTGCTCTTATATATCTGTATATAGAACAATCTGTAAGTGAGCCCTGCCCAAGCAATTAAAAACATCAGGAATATTGTTTTAAGTCTTTTGTTCATGACAGTTTCAATTAATCCTTCTTTATCAGTTCTTCGGGTACCACCAGAATTTTATGCTCTGTCGGAGGATAATCCATCCTATACTTTTCATTAACTATCGGGTAAATCTTATCGAATGACGAAAGCCGGTTGATTTCCAGTTTCTCATACTGATTGAGACTTTCCTGATTATTCATTGTAGCTTCAAGCTCGGTTATCTGAACCGAAACTCTGTTTACCTGAATATTGATCCAGATCAAAATAATAAGACCTATACATCCGGAAAGAAGATAAACCAGCCTCAATTTCATCCGGGGAGGCTTCGAGATTTTAATATTCTTCTTTGCTTTTCGTACAGCCATGTATTCCGGACGTGTTCTTGTATCAGGTTTTTCTTTTGATCTTACGGTTTTGGTTTCTACAGGCATATTCTATATCTTTTCAGCTGCTCTAAGTTTAGCGCTTCTTGCCCGGGGATTGAGCCTGATCTCATCCTCTGAAGGATAGATTGGTTTTTTTGTCAGGGGTCGGGCTTCGGGCAATTTTCCACATCTGCATTCTGGAAAATCGTCCGGGCAAATACAGGGATCCTGGTGATCCCTGATCGAATTTTTAACCAGTCTATCCTCCAGAGAATGATAACTGACCACTACAAGTCTACCTCCGGGAATCAGCCATTTCCAGCATTCATCAAGAAAACGCTCCAGGCTCTCAAGCTCGGAATTAACAGCTATACGCAAAGCCTGAAAAATTCTCGATGCTGATTTCGTAAAATGTTTAGGCTTCCAGCGCCGTTTCATAAGAGCCACAAGCTCACCTGTCGTGTTGATAGGGGATTTTTCTCTGGTTTCACAGATCAGTTTTGCAAGATACGATGCTCTTTTCTCTTCACCGAATGTTTTAAAAATTGCTTTAAGCTGTTCCTGCGGGCTGTTATTAATAATGTTTAAGGCTGAGATCTTCCCGGTTTCATTAAACCTCATGTCGAGTGGTCCGTTACTACTGTAACTGAAACCTCTTTCTGGATCGTCAAGCTGTCTTGAAGATATTCCCAGGTCAATAACAATCCCGTTTAATGTTTTGATGTCAGAACTCAACATTATCTCTGAAATTTCGCTAAAGTTTTTATGGTAGATTCTGATCCTGTTGCCATATTCGCCAGACCAGCTTTTTGCTTTGTCAACCGCCCTTGTATCCAGGTCACACGCTGTAAGGGTACCCGGGTCTGTCAAAGAATTCATGATTGCTATTGAATATCCGCTGTCCCCGAGAGTCCCGTCAAAATAATTTCCATTCCTGTCGGTCACCAGGTGCTCGATAACCTCGGAAAGCAGAACGGGTATGTGTCCCTCGTTGGGAGACTCCATCTAAACTCTACTTCATATTAAGTAATTTCAACGGGAATAAGATCTATTACCCTGTAATACCAGAAAGACCACCGGCGAGATGGTTTACTCATCGAACATTATATCCTCTGCCAGTTCTTCATAACTCTCATCACTTCGGCTCATAACTTCATCATATACCTTGGGATCCCATAATTGAATATGGTCGAATACACCAAGGATCAGGACTTCTCTTTTGATCTTAGCGAGTTGTAAGAGCTCCATTGGAATAGTGATCCTTCCCTGTTTATCCAATTGATCTTCTGAGGCATACTGTGCTATCATGCGTAAGAATCTGCGGTTTCTTTCTTTGTTAGTAGAAAGGCTGCGAAGTTTTTCTTCATACTTCTTCCATTCATCATGAGGGTAAATAAACAAGCAGGAGTCAAATCCTCTTATGATCCTGAACTTCTCATCAGCTTCGGTTGAAACCGCACGACGAAGCTTAGCAGGCAAGTTGAATCTGCCCTTAAGATCAAGCGTATGATTGAATTTTCCAATAAATGATGACATTCTGTTTGTTTATCTATTTAATCATTCCCGATAATTATCAACTATGTAAACCACTTACGCTCAAATATTTTCCACTTTACTCCAAAATACACCATTTTACTCCGCGCAAGACAATTATAAACCATTTTTTCTTAAGATGCAAGCAAAATTGTCATTTAATTGATTTTTTTATGAATAGTATTGAAATGATAGCTGTAAATCAATTCAAACCAACAGATAATAGGTATTCATAGAATGCAATACATTATATTAATACTGTAATATATTGATATAAAATATGTTAACCTTGATATTAGTTGGCTTTTTCTTTAGAAAAGTCGTGTTTTTCAAGGTGAGATCTTAATCTTAAACAGAAGTGAAGCATGGAGTCATTAATATGCCGCGTTTTTTCCGGAAGTTAAAGCCTGTCTTTATCGTCTTTGCCGAAAAGTAAAGATGATATTATTTCATCAGAAATTATCAGAGATTTCTTTGATAGACAAATGAAGTTATCTTCTCTGGAAACCATTACACCAAAACCTGCTCTTTGATTGATGAAGTCTACTTTCCTTCGAAGGATTTCCGCCGCTTTATCGCCGTATTCCGAGCCAAATTTGTTAAAAGAAAAACCGGTGGTCTTTCTCAGTCCCAGCATAATTGTCTCGTTTATACGATCTATTATATCCAGCTTTTCCTTTCCCCCTTCCGGCAGTTTATTATTATCGATCATATCGCAATAAACTTTTGGATCGTTCGTATTCCATGTTCTAATATTATCGAAATACGAGTGAGAGGATAAACCGAAACCTTTGTAAGGTATCAATTCCCAATAATTTGAATTATGGATAGAATTATTTCCCGGTAGAGAATAATTGGAGATCTCATAGTGGGTATAGCCGTTTTCGGTAAGGAGCTTTCTGGTCAATTCGAACATTTCGATAGATATCGCTTCATCGGGGAGAGCAGTCTTTCCTGAATATACTCTCATTGTCATTTTTGTGCCAGGTTCAAGCATCAGGGAGTACGCTGAAATATGTTCAGGTTTAAGTTCGATTATTCTATCTAAAGTAGATTTCCAGCTATTAATGGTCTGTCCCGGGATCCCGAATATCAGGTCAATACTGATATTGCTGAAACCCGCAGTCCTTGCAGATTTAAGAGTAGATATACAGATATCCCGGGTATGAATCCTGTCAAGAGCTCTTAGTTCTTTATCATTTAGTGATTGTATACCGATGCTCAACCTGTTTATTCCAGCCTTCAGGTATTCATCAAAGTTCTTCCTTATAGCGGAATGAGGATTAACTTCAATAGTTATTTCCTTTTGAATAGGTCGGCCAAAGCATTTATACACGGTACCGATTATTTCGTCTATCAACACAAAAGGTACAGATGATGGTGTACCGCCGCCAATATAAATTGTACTGATCTGAGGCGGAACATTTGATTCTGATGAAAACAATTCAATTTCCCTATTCAAATGGTCGAAGTATCTACTGATTTCAGATTTACCAGAACCAGCTAATGAGAAAAAATCACAGTAGCTGCATTTATGTTCGCAAAATGGGATATGGATATATACACCGAAGTCTTTCATCAAATAGAATTGAATAATATTACCAAAAAGAAATATACAATATAATATAACATTTTTATAAAAATATATTTGTTATTATAATATAGAATCGATATTTTGGTTCAATACAAGTCATACCGGCAAAAAAACTTCTTTCTTTCCCTATGAAATATTGCTTTTTCTTTTATAAGGCAGATCAACAGCTGCAGGTTTTTGCAGAGTGCAGAATCCACGACTCAGGCATTGCGCTGATTTTACCGGAGATGAAATATGAAAACCAATAAGCTGATAACTATAAGTATTTATACAATATTTCTCATTTGTGCTGCTCTAAATACATCCTTTGGTCAGCAAGCCGAAAAGAATGGGGCTGATTTCGAACTGGCCTCGAAGTTTTCCAGAGAGAATCTAAGAAAAATGGTATATGATTTATCAGTTGATCCCGAGTGGCTGGAAGGAAGCGACAAATTCTGGTATAAGTATAAAACATCCTCCGGAACAGACTATTATTTAATTGATCCAGAAGAGGGAACAAAATCTCCTCTGTTCGAAAATGAAAAACTAGCCTCGGGAATGACCTCATTTTTAAATAAACCATTCAATCCCGGAGACCTCCCTATCAGGGATATAAAATTTTTTGATAATAACACAATGATATCTTTCAGAACTGACAGCATGCTGTTCAATTATAATATCGAAGATCAAGTACTCGAATACATGGGGACCGTCCCGAAAAAGAAATCTGTACCCAGATGGGTGAATTTCTCTCCGGATAGTTCTGCGGTAGTTTTTTCAAAAGGACACGATCTATATATAATGTATACGGACGATCCGGATAGCACTGAACACAGATTGACTTCAGATGGAGAAATGCACTATAGTTTTGCCCGTAATACAAGCGACACTTCTAAAGCTGAGCGGAGGAGAGCCAGTATTACATGGTTCAGGGATTCATCTAAATTCTATGCTGTAAGAAGAGATCAGAGGAAGGTAAATGATCTATACCTTATAAATTCTCTCAGTAAACCCCGCCCTACGCTCGAAACATATAAATACACAATGCCGGGTGAAAAAAACGCTCCACAGTTTGAGATGTATATTTTTGAAAAAGATAAAAGAACAAGGCTCAAAATAGATGTTGAAAAGTGGAGAGATCAGGAACTTGGGGGAACTTATGCAGGACCCGGTTACTTTTTCGGAAAAAGCCATGATAAACTCTATTTTGTGCGGAGAGACAGGATGTGGCAGAAACTCGATCTCTGCAAGATCAATGCTGAAACGGGTGAACTGAAGATTATTGTATCTGAAGATACTGGACCCTATTTCAATTTTATGAACATGAGATTCGCCGAACTTAATGATGGAAAAGAGTTTATCTGGTGGGCTGAGCGTGATAACTGGGGACACCTGTATCTGTACAATGAGAATGGTGATCTGAAAAACAGGATAACTCAGGGGCCATTCCTTGCCTTTTCCATTGCGAGTATAGATACAGCAGGCAGAGAGCTGTACTTTAATGGATACGGCAGGGAAAAGGATGTCTATCCTTATCATTCAAAACTTTATAAAGTTGGACTTGATGGTTCAGATATCCGTCTTTTAACCCCGGAAGATGGTAATCATAACGTCGAATTCTCACCATCAGGAAAGTTTTTTGTTGATAATTTCTCAAAAATTGATTCTGAGCCCAGATCAGTACTGAAAGATAATTCAGGAAGGATTATCATGGAGCTGGAAACCTCCGATATTTCCAGACTGGAAGAGGCGGGCTGGAGGATGCCTGAAAGATTCAATGTAAAAGCCGGTGACAGTATCACCGATCTTTACGGTGTGATGTGGAAACCGTTTAACTTCGATCCTGAAAAGAAATACCCGATAATTGCTAATGTTTATCCCGGCCCTCAAACTGAGCCGTTCCCTACACGGTTTTCTCCGACAAACAGAAATGTTACCCTTGCGCAGCTTGGTTTCATTGTGATCGCTCCCGGGAACAGGGGAGGAAGCCCGTACAGGTCAAAATGGTACCATAATTATGGTTACGGTAATCTGCGTGATTACGGTCTTGAAGATATAAAAAGGACAGTTGAACAGCTTGCGGCGAAATACAGTTATATCGATATTGAAAGGGTAGGTATATATGGGCATTCCGGAGGAGGATTCATGTCAACAGCAGCAATGCTTGTTTTTCCGGATTTCTTCAAAGCGGCTGTATCGTCCTCCGGGAACCACGATAACAATATTTACAGTAAATGGTGGGGTGAAATGCATCATGGAGTAGAAGAGATCGTTAAGGAAATGAAGGATGAAAAGACCGGTGATATTATAAAAAAATATGAATATATAAGCAGGATCCCGGCAAATCATGAGTTAGCAGATAAACTCGAGGGACATCTGCTAATCACAACTTCGGATATGGATAACAATGTCCATCCTGCAAATACGCTTAGAATGGTTGATGCTCTGATGAAAGCAAACAAAAGATTTGATTTCATGATTTTTCCGGGAAAAAGGCATAGTTACGGTAGCTACAACACGTATTTTGAAAGAATGATGATGCACCATTTTTCGAAATACCTGCTGCATGATAAGAAAAACAATATAGACATATATAAGTTTATAAAGAAAAATTGATATCCACATGATTTTTAGCTTAAGGAGGAAGAAGAAAATGGCTGTTAGAATCAGTACGAAGGTGCTTTTCACAGTGATAATTTCCTGCATAATGTTGACCTCGATTATCGGATATGCCCAGGAGAATCAGGAAAGAACAAAGGCAAAAGCAAATTACGAGCTTGCGACTCGATGGTCGTATGACAATATTAAGAACAGTATTTACGATATGAGGGTCCGTCCTAACTGGCTGGAAGGCAGTGAACGGTTTTGGTATAAGTTCAAAACATCACAGGGTACTAACTATTATATAGTAGATCCGGCAAGAAGAACGAAAGACCATCTGTTTGATAATGAAGATCTTGCCTCTAAGCTGACAGTGCTGACTAACAAGCCATATAATGCAAAGCATTTGGATCTAAAGAACCTTACATTCAATAGAGAGAATTCTGCAATCCAGATGACTGTAGACAGTATCCAGTTCAGATATGAGATTTCTTCAGCTGTGCTGACTATTTTGGATACAGTAAAAAAAGCCCGCAAAGAAAAGAGATGGAGAAATTATTCTCCGGATAGTACTGTTGTAGTTTTTGCAAGAAATCATAACCTTTTTATGATGAAAGCTGATGATCCTGACAGTGTTGAATTCCAGCTGACGACAGACGGGGAGAAGTGGTACAGTTTTGCATCGAATCCGGGCGATACTACTATGGAAAAGAGAGTCCGCGCCAGCGCTTCCTGGTTCAGGGATTCAAAAAAGTTCCACACAGTTAGAAGAGACCTCAGGAAAGTGAGTGACCTATGGGTGATCAATTCTCTCTCCAAACCAAGACCGAAATTGGAATTATATAAGTACCAGGTCCCGGGTGAAAAATATATTGAGCAGCATGAACTCTTTATTTTTGATGTTGATAAGAAAAACCGTGTAAAAATAGAAGCTGATAAATGGATAGATCAGTCTATTGGTGGAAATTACATGACCGGACGCGGGATTTATCATGGAAAATCATCGGATAAAATATATTTCGCACGGAGAGACCGTGCATGGAAGAAGATTGACCTGTGTGTTGGTAATACAGAGACTGGAGCAGTTAAGGTGCTTATCCAGGAGGAGAGCGAGCCCTATTTCAATGTGATGGATATGCACTTCAGGGAGGTCAATGATGGTGATGATCTGTTGTGGTGGTCAGAAAGGGATGGATGGGGACATCTATACCTCTATGATAAGGAAGGTAATCTGCAAAACAGGGTGACCAGCGGGGCGTTTCATGTGGCAGCCATATCTAAGATAGATACTGCGGCAAGAGTTCTATATCTTACGATAAACGGAAAGGAAGATGGGATAGATCCGTACTACAATCTCCAATACAGGGTAGGATTTGACGGCAGTGGCATGACTCTCCTGACACCGGAGCATGCCACACACAACATGGATATGTCTGAGAGTAGAAAATACTTCGTAGATAATTTCTCAAGAATAGATATGGTGCCTGAAGCAGCCCTGAAAGATAATAGCGGCAGGGTTTTGATGGAACTCGAAAAAGCAGATGTATCAAGGCTTATTGAGGCAGGCTGGAAAATGCCGGAGACATTTATTGCCAAGTCCGATGATGGGATCACGGATCAATATGGGGTGATGTGGAAGCCCTTCGATTTTGATCCGGAAAAGAAATATCCGATCATTACATATGTTTATCCTGGACCCTTTTCAGAAGCGGTTCCAAAAACATTCTCGCCGGAAAACAGGAATGTGGCATTGTCACAGCTTGGCTTTATCGTTGTGTCATTCGGGAATAGGGGCGGAGCACCATGGCGAGGAAAATACTACCATACTTATGGTTATGGTAACGCGAGAGATTATGGACTCGCCGATAAAAAAGCAGTGATTGAAGAGCTTGCTGCAAGGCATTCATTTATAGATGTAAGAAGGGTAGGTATATACGGCCATTCAGGTGGAGGATTCATGTCAACAGCGGCAATGCTGGTCTATCCTGATTTCTTTAAGGTAGCAGTATCGTCTGCAGGTAATCACGACAATAATATTTATAATATATGGTGGGGTGAATTCCATTACGGAGTAAAAGAAAAGAAAGTAAAAAAAGGGAAGGATATAGATGAAGGCGAAGCAGAAACAGTTTTTGAGGCTAAGTTTCCAACAAACTGGGAGATAGCTAAGAACCTAAAAGGACACCTTCTTCTGGTTACTGGGGACATGGATAATAATGTACATCCGGCGAATACAATAAGGGTGGCTGATGCCCTGATTAAGGCTGAAAAACGGTTCGATTTCATGATACTGCCGGGAAAAAGGCACAGATTCGGAAATTACAGCAATTATTTTGTAAAAATGCTCTGGGACTATTTTGCTGAGCATCTGATAGGAGATTACAGATCAGGGAGTGATATATACATCAATGACAAGAAAAACTAAAATATCTATTATTCGGAGGTTAACGATGTTAAGGAAAACCGGTATTGTAATATTGGTATTTTTGTTATCATCATCTGCGCTGATTGCACAGACTGCAAACTTTGAGTTAGCAGAAAGATTCAATACAGAGGAGCTTTCTAAAATGGCAGGTAGTACTTCTTTGAGGCCCGGATGGCTTGAGAATTCTGATAAGTTCTGGTATAGCTTTAAAACGGGAGACGGGACAAATTTTTACCTGGTGGATCCGGGAAGAAAAACAAAAGAACCGCTATTCGACAGGGACTACATGGCCTCTCAGCTGACAATAATGACGAATAAACCGTATAACGCCCTTGATTTGCAGGTAAAAAACATAAAATTCTTTAATAACAACACGGCTTTTTCATTTAATGTAGATAGTCTGAGATTTGAATATGACATGAATACACAAGTGGTTGCGCTGGTAGATACTACTGATAGTAGCTCCGGGAGGAGAGGCTGGAGAAACTTTGCACCGGATAGTTCATATGTCGTATTCGCGAAGAACCATAACCTCTATTTAATGAAAACCAATGATTCCGACAGTATAGAAATTCAATTGACAACCGATGGAGAGAACTGGTACAGTTTTGCTGCAGATGACGACGATACATCCAAAACAAAAAGAAAATATGCTAACGCTTCCTGGTTCAGAGACTCAAAGAAAATCTATGTGAGGAGACAAGATCGTAGAAATGTCGGTGATCTCTGGGTGATAAATTCTACGGCAAAGGGGCGACCTAAACTCGAAACTTATAAATATTCAATGCCCGGCGAAAAGAATATTGCACAAGATGAGCTAATAATTTTCGATGTTGAATCGAAGAAAAGAGTGGAAGTTGATGCCGCAAAATGGAAAGACCAATCGATAGGTGGAGTATATTTTTATGGAGGTTATATTTTTACTGGAAAGGGATCGGATAAGATCTACTTCATGCGCAGGAACAGGGCTTGGAACAAGGTAGATCTGTGTGTATCGGATACCGAGACCGGGGAGACAAAGGTACTTATTTCCGAAGACTGCAAACCATATATCAATACAAGATATGCGACATTAAAACTTATAAATGACGGTGAAGAGCTGATCTGGTGGTCTGAGCGTGACGGCTGGGGGCATTTTTATCTTTACGACAGTGAAGGTAACCTTAAGAACAGAATAACATCCGGTCCATTCACGGTACGAAGCGCAGTAATGATAGATACTACAGGCAGGACACTTTATTTTGAAGGATACGGCAAAGAGGAAGGTGTTGATCCATATTACAGCATGTTTTACAGTGTAGGATTTGATGGATCCGGTCTGAAACTGCTCACACCGGAAAATGCAACCCACACTTTCAGAATGTCAGATTCATACTCCTATTTCACCGATACATATTCAAGGATCGATATGGAGCCAATTTCGGTAGTCCGGGATAATGAAGGCAGGATAGTAATGGAACTCGAAAAGACCGATATTTCAAAAATGGTTGAAGCCGGGTGGAAAATGCCTGAGACATTTACTGTAAAGGCAGCAGACGGTGTAACCGATCTTTACGGAGTGATGTGGAAACCATTCGATTTCGATCCTGAGAAGAAATATCCGATCGTTACATATGTTTACCCGGGACCTCAGTCTGAACCTGTTCCAAAGCCGTTCACAATAACCGGCTCTCGCGGTAGGAATGTTTCAATTGCACAGCTCGGATGCATTGTTGTTGCTGTAGGAAACCGTGGAGGAAGTCCCCAGAGATCAAAATATTATCATAACTGGGGCTACGGAAATGCGCGTGATTATCCGCTAGAGGATAATAAATATGCCCTCGAGCAGCTTGCAGCTAGACACAGTTTTATCGATATCAGCAGGGTTGGGATATATGGACATTCCGGAGGTGGTAATATGTCTACTGCAGCAATGCTGAAATACCCTGATTTTTATAAAGTTGCGGTCTCTTCTGCAGGTAATCACGATAATATGATCTATAATATTTGGTGGGGTGAAGTTCACTATGGCGTAAAAGAAGTGGAGAAGAAAAAGAAGGGTAAAAATAAGAAATCCGAGGGTAATAGTGTTCAGGATGAAAAGGAGACAGAAATCGTATTCGAGGCAAAAATAGACAACAACTGGTCTCTTGCAAAAAACCTTAAAGGCAAACTGCTTCTCGTGCATGGAGATATGGATAACAACGTCCATCCGGCAAACACAACAAGAGTTGCGGATGCTCTGATCAAGGCAGGTAAGAGATTCGATTTCATGATCATGCCTGGAAAAAGGCATGGTTTTGGAAGTTATTCCAGGTATTTCGAAAGAATGATGTGGTACTATTTTGCGGAGCATCTGCTTTTCGATTATAGGACAAATGTTGAAATATATAATCACGATAAATAATAGATGATTAACAACTTAGGAGTAAATAAAATGGCTAAAAAACCGCTTTTATCCTTTATTATTCTGCTGATAATGACAGGATATGCTATTGCTCAGAAAGCAAATTTTGAAGCTGCTGAAAGATTCGCACCGGAAAACCTCCGGAAAATGGTTGGAGACAGGAACCTGAGGCCTAATTGGATCGAGGGCACCGACAGGTTCTGGTACAGCTATAAGACCAGTGACGGGACAAATTATTATGTTGTCGATGCGGCAAGAAAAACTAAAAACCTGATGTTTGACCGTGAAATGCTGGCTTCGGAGCTCACAAGACTGACGAATAAACCGGTAAACTCAAAAGAACTGAACCTGAGAAACCTCACTTTCAAAGACAGCAATACTTTTACATTTGAAGACGAGGATGCTATTTATGATTATGTTCTGAACAGCACAACTGTTACTAAGATCAAAGATAAAGAGAAAGAAATCCGTCCGCAGCGCTGGAAACATTTTTCTCCGGACAGTTCATGGGTAGTATTCGCTAAGAATCATAATCTTTACCTTATGAAAGCAGGCGATCCTGACAGTACAGAGTACCGGCTTACAACAGACGGTGAAAGATGGTATAGTTTCAACCAGAATGCATCTGATACTTCAAAGACAAAGCGGGTGAGAGCGGCAGCAAACTGGTTTAAGGATTCTAAAAAGCTTTTTGTCAGAAGAACCGATTCACGCAAAGTAGGCGATTTGTGGGTGATAAATTCCACAGCAAAACCCCGCCCCACACTCGAGACATATAAATACCCGCTGCCGGGAGAAAAGAACATAAATCAATATGAATTGACATTCTTTGATGTCGAATCTAAATCCAGAATCGATGCAGATATAGCAAAATGGAAAGACCAGTCTTTGGAAAGAACCTATTTTGCAGGTAACAGATCGGATATACTCTATTTTGTCCGCAGAGACCGGACCTGGAAAGATCTTGAGCTTTGCGAGGCTAATACGGAGACAGGTGAGGTGAGAATCCTTATCTCAGAACATATCGAGCCATATTTTCACACTATGATGCTACGTTTTGCTCAGATCAACAACGGTGATGAATTGATCTGGCTATCTGAGCGTGATGGATGGGCTCATTTGTATCTTTACGACGGTGACGGAAACCTGAAGAACAGAATAACGGAAGGAGCATATACAGTCGGTAATATTAGCCGGGTAGATACAACT
The DNA here is from genome assembly GCA_028278455.1 of bacterium. GTDB lineage: Bacteria > SM23-31 > SM23-31 > SM23-31 > SM23-31 > JANQEH01. The sequence continues at coordinate 19,890 of JANQEH010000165.1, read as the reverse complement.
GGGAGAATGCTGTACGTGGAAGCCTATGGTAAGGAAGACGGTATAGATCCTTACTACAATATGTATTATAAAGTCGGATTCGACGGAGGTAATGTCCAGCTATTGACTGAAGAGAATGCAACTCACAGCTTCCGTATGTCAAACTCGAATAATTATTTCGTTGACACATTTTCCAGAATAGATCTACCATCAAGATCAGTACTAAGAGATAATCGCGGAAATATAGTCCTCGAGCTGGAAAATGTTGACATCACAAAACTTGTTGAAGCCGGCTGGAAATCAGCAGAGCCATTTAAGGTCAAAGCGGCAGACGGCATTACTGATCTGTATGGTGTTATGTGGAAACCGTTCGACTTCGATCCGGAGAAGAAGTATCCGATTATAGCTTATTGTTATCCCGGTCCACAGGCGGAACCGGTTACGAAGACTTTTATGGAGATCAGGAACCAGAGAGTTCATAACATTCCACTCGCTCAGCTTGGATTTATTGTTGTTTCTGTGGGGCAGCGGGGAGGAAGCCCTCAAAGATCAAAATGGTATCATAATTACGGCTATGATAACCTGAGAGATTATCCCCTGGCCGATAACAAAGCAGCCCTTGAACAGCTTGCGGCAAGGCATTCTTTCATAGACATCAACAAGGTCGGCATTTACGGTAGATCAGGCGGTGGATTTATGTCTACGGCTGCTATTCTATCATACCCGGATTTTTATAAGGTAGCTGTTTCCTCATGCGGTAACCATGATAATAATATATATAATCTCTGGTGGAGTGAGTCACATCACGGAGTGAAAGAGGTTACAAAGAAGAAGAAGGACAAGGAAACAGGTGAAGAATTGGAAGTAACTACATTTGAAAGCAAGATCCCGACGAACCAGAGTCTAGCAAAAAATCTGAAAGGGCATTTGCTTCTTTATCATGGTGAAGTAGATAATAATGTCCACCCTGCTAACACAATTAGAGTTGTTGATGAATTGATTAAGGCCGGTAAGAGGTTCGATCTTAAGATATTCCCGGGTAAGAGGCATACATATGGGGACTATACAAGTTATATCGAAAGGATGATGTGGTACTATTTTGCTGAGCACCTTCTCGGAGACTACAGGACCAATGTTGATCTGAAAGACTATAACAAAAAATAGCAATTCAGGCAATTATACACTTTAGTGGTTACTGTTTATGGTTGCCGAAAAGGAGATTACAAAAAAAGCCCCGGCTTAACCGGGGCTTTCTTTTGACATATATTCAATCTGTTATAATAATACTATTCAGTTATTATCCGAATAAGTAATTCTATAGATCACCCCTGCATAGTCGTCGGAAACAAGCATTGATCCGTCAGGCAAAATCAGAATATCAACCGGCCTTCCGAATCTTCTCCTGCCGTCATCGAGGAGCCAGCCATCTGCAAATACCTCATAGCTAACAGCTTTGTCATTCATTATCCGTACAAGTGTGATCCGGTTGCCGTTATGTGGTACACCTGCCGATCTGTTCCATGAACCATGTTCGGCAATGAAGATCTGACCGCGATATTCATCCGGGAACATGTCTCCGGAATAAAATTTCATCCCGAGGGCTGCGGCGTGTGCCTGAAGTTCCATTTCAGCTGGAACAAAATCGCCTATTTCCCTTTTTGATCCATGCTCGGGATCTGCGATATCCCTACCATAAAAATATGGATATCCAAAATGCTGTCCCTTTTCAGTAACGTGATTCAGCTCATCCGGAGGTAAGTCGTCACCGAGCCAGTCACGCCCGTTATCGGTAAACCAGAGGTCTCCCGTATTGGGATCCCAGTCAAATCCGACAGAATGTCTTACACCGTAAACATAATTCTCGAATCCTGTTCCGTCTGTGTTGATCCTCGATATAGTGGCGAAGGGGAGTTCATGAAGATCGGCATTGCTCGGGGCTCCGATATCGAAATATAGCATCCCATCCGGTCCAAGTCCCATATATTTCCAGCCGTGATGAGTATCATCAGGCAGCTGATCATAAATAACTACAGGATCAGGCGGATCGTCAAGCCTGTCATCAATGTTATCGAACCTGATGATCCTGTTAACTTCTGAAATAAAGAGGCTGCCGTCTTTAAAAACAACTCCGTTCGGCATGAAAAGACCTGATGCTATTGTATAAACCCTGTCCGCGCTATTATCCTTATCGGAATCTATAACGGCATATACCATACCGTTTCGCCTTGATCTTGTACCTACATACAGAACTCCCGCTGGGCTGACTGCCATCGATCTAGCTCCCTGGATGTTATCGGCAAAAACTTCAATGCTGAATCCGGAAGGGAGATTTATCCTGTCAAGTTGCAGGGGAGGTTTTTCTCGCTGTCTGTCCTGAGCGAAAGATAAATTGTTTAAAATAGTTGATAAAATGATATGAATACCGACCAGTAGGAAAAATCTTTTCATATCTCCTCCTGAAATTTTGTTTTAACCTAAAACAAAAAAAGGGCGGGTATAGTGCCCGCCCATAAGTATATATCAGATTAATTTCCGCCGGATTTTTTTATCATTATCGCAGGAAGATCGAGGTTTCTTATCCGGCTGTTCAGCTGTCTAATCTGAGTACTGATAACATTGCTGTATCTTTCCATCTGTATATGTAGGAGACCTGACAGCATATCAAATACATCGTATGCCTGTTTTGTTGGAGCATAAAATGAATTGGATACAACACCGTTCAATGCGGCTATCCTGTTATTTATCATAATCGGATAGTTAAGAGGATCCTGTCTGCTTTTCGATTTGACCTGCAGTATTTTTCCTTCAATATCACTCAGTTCTTTTACCGTAGAATCGATAAGCTCAACTACATCGGAAGCTTGTTCATTATCCTTAAGGCGAGCTTTATATTCATCAAGATCTTTCTTGACCTGCCTGATACTCAGGACGGTTTCATGAGACAGTGTTACCTTGTCTCTGATCATAATCAGGAGATCGAATTTTTCTTTAAGTTCGGCTATAGTTGTATTCAGCCTCGGATCGATCTTGATCTCGAAATTTGCTGTGACAGTGTTTCCATTGTTATCCAGCTTAACCGAGTAGTTTCCCGGGGCTGCAGCAGGACCGGCTGTCGTACCTGCCCAAAGTGGAGAACCAGGGACTGTTACTGCATCCGGATATCTCATATTCCAGATAAACTGGTTCATACCCTGTTTAACATTTAGTGCAAGGCGCCCTCGCACTGTATTTGAGTATTTCCTAATTGATCCACCGTTTTCATCGAAGAACTCGAGGCTGATCTCACCTTTCGGAGAATCTTTCAGGTAAAAATTAACAAGGATACCGGAGGGAGGATTCTGACCGGCACCGGAGATAGCTCTCCTGAAAAAACCTCCGCCGCCAGGCCCGATATATGCAGGTGACGGATCAAGTAATCTATCCTTATCCATCTTCAATACCTTCAGTTGATGAATAACCGCAAGATCATCAAGGATCCAAAAAGATCTGCCATGAGTACCTGCAATCAGGTCATTCTGTTTGACTTGAAGATCATGGACAGGAGATGTTGGCAGGTTCAGCTGAAGGCTCTGCCAGTTTTCTCCGTCATCCAATGAAAAATATACGCCAGTTTCAGTACCGGCGTATAAAAGTCCTTCAACTTCCGGATCTTCACGTATAACACGGAGATAATCATTTTCACGGAATCCGTTGTTTATCAATTTCCAGGACTTACCGTAATTTTCTGTTTTATATGCATAAGCACCGTGATCGTCAAGTTCGTGACGGTCAACGGCAATATATGCCTTACCTTCCTTGAAGTGTGATGGTTCTATACTTGAGATCAGGCTCCATTCAGGTAGCTGTTTGGGAGTGATCTCTGTCCATGTTTCGCAGTTGTCCTGAGTAATATGAACCAGCCCGTCATCTGTACCTATCCAAATCAGACCGTGTTTGATCGGTGATTCCATCAATGCGAATATACAGCAATAATATTCTACACTCGTATTATCATGTGTGATCGGTCCACCGGACGGTCCAAGTTTATCAGGATCGTTTCTTGTCAGATCGGGACTGACTATCTCCCAGCTTTTTCCTTCATTGGTCGATCTGAATAATACATTAGCAGAATGATAAAGTTCTATTGGATTGTGCTTTGAGATCATTATCGGTGCAGTCCACTGAAATCGATATTTAAGATTACCGGCAGCCCAGCCCATAGGATTATCAGGCCAGACCTGGATGTTTTGCGAGGTCTGTATTCTATGATCATACCTGGTGAGGTTACCGCCGTAACTCCCTGCGTAGACTATATTATGATCTCTTGGATCGGGTATAATATGTCCGCTTTCCCCGCCACCGACAGAATGCCAGTCATTCTCTGTTATTGCATAGCCGTTGCTCTGGCTCTTAATCTTAATTGTACTGTTATCCTGTTGCGCACCATATACATTATAAGGAAATTCATCGTCGGTATATGTATGGTAGAACTGAGCAGTAGGATGCTTTGATTCTGTCCATGTTTTTCCACCATCGGTAGATACATTTGCACCTCCATCATTGCCGTTTATCATTCTGTCTGGGTCTTGAGGATCGATCCAGAGGTCATGGTTGTCACCGTGGGGAGGATTCGAAGCCGTCCAGCTTCTACCGCCGTCTATCGAAGTATGCATGGCAACATTCAGGCAGTATATTTTCTCCGTGTTTTCAGGGTCAGCATAAATATGAGTATAATACCAGGCCCTCTGTCTGAGGTTGGCATCCGTGTTGACTTTTCTCCAGGTATCGCCGCCATTATCCGAGCGGAATACACCGCCGTTCTTATTCTCTATTATTGCATATACAATTTCCGGATCAGCTGGTGAAACTGCTACTCCGATTCTGCCCATAATACCGTGAGGCAGGCCATTGCCGTTGAGTCTTTCCCATGTATCACCACCGTCTGTTGACCTGTACAGGCCGGATCCTGGCCCGCCGGAAGACATGGTCCATGGAGTCCTGTATATTTCCCAGAGCGCAGCGAAAATGATTCTCGGATTATCAGGATTAAAAACCATATCGACTGCTCCGGTAATATTGTTATCAGGTTCAAGTACTTTTTCCCATGTTTCGCCGCCGTCTTTAGATCTGTATACTCCATGATCTCCACGAAATTCTCCGGGAGGTGCATAAAGATGTCCAAGCGCAGCCACGTATACAAGATCAGGATCATCAGGGTGTACAAGCACCTTGCCGATATATCTGCTTTCAACCAGACCTGTCTTTTTCCAGGTTTTTCCGGCATCCAAAGATTTATATACACCATCACCGTGGCTGATATTACCTCGGGGACACCGTTCACCTGTTCCGACATACACTACGTTAGGATCGCTTTCTGCTACAGCTATCGCCCCTATAGACGAGATAGGCTGATCGTCAAAAACCGGATACCAGTCATAGCCTCCGTTGGTTGTTTTCCATACACCTCCGCCGACGCCGCCGAAATAGTATGTATCCCTGTCTCCGACCACTCCTGCAACTGCAACAACTCTGCCGCCCCGGAACGGCCCGATGCTCCGCCATTTTAAGACTTTCAAATTGTTCGGATCAATATTTGTCTGAGCTAATATTGATCCTGCATTAAAAGTGAGAAACAGGCAGAATATTAATGTCGTGATAATTGATTTGTCACTTATAAAATATTTTCTGTTCATTGCGATGCTCCCTGTTTGCTATTCTGTTTATTGATTTTGATGTGGCATGCCGCAGCATGGATTCAGTTTTTTTGCGGAGGCAGATAGAACTTCGCTATATCGCTTGCTATATTTCCCACGCCCATAAAATCCTGGTTGCTGATCACTGCTATAATTAATTCTTCCTCGGGAAAATTTATCAACATCGACCTGAAACCCATTGCTCCACCGCTATGAGATATTCTTTTTCGGCCGTAATCATCTGTATTGACCATCCAGCTCAAACCCGAACCGTTTCCCTGATTACCTCTCTGAAACTGCACCGAATACATTTCAAGGACCCTTGACTGTTGTAGGATTTTTCCGCTGTCGAGAGCAGAAAAAAGTTTTACAAGGTCCTCTACAGAAGCAATCATACCTCCTCCTGCAAACTTTATACTGACATCAGTGTATCTGGAATTGACGATCCTTGACCGGCTGCCCCTGCTGTAACCCCTTGCCCTGTTTAGCACAAGGTCCTCTTTTATTTCGAGATCCGTACTCAGCATTCCTGCAGGGATCCATACATTCTTTCTCATATAGGTTCTGAAAACTTCCTCACTGACCGCTTCTATAACACCCTGAAGAAGGTTGAATCCATATGTAGTATAGGAATATTGTGTTCCAGGTTCGAATTTCAATGTATCATCTTTAAAAATTTTTATAGCCTCTTCAAGTGAACCAAAATTTTCCATTACCCCGAATTCGCCCCTGTTGTAATGCCTGATCCCGGAGGTATGTGTAAGCAAGTGCCATAAAGTGACCTTCCACCTTTTCTCAGGAAATGTTGGTATATACTTCCTTATATCATCCTGAAGGTCTACTTTTCCTTGTGCGACAAGCTGCATAACTCCTATTGCCGCGATCGGTTTCGAAATGGATGCAATCCTGTAAACGGTAGCTCCCGTAGCAGGTACCTTATTTTCGAGATCAGCAAATCCGGCCCCACCGGAAAAAACGAAATTTCCGCTTACAGATACTGCAGCTGAAATTCCCGGTAGATTATACTCAAGGGCAACTTGATCTAAAAAATCCTGTACCTTCTGAGATTCTATCTGGGCAGCAGCAGAGGAAAAAATAAGCAATGGTACTAATAAGATGCTTAGCTTTAAGCAGTATAGTCTATTTACGGAATGCCTGTTCATTAGCAGCCTCCTGTTAATTTCTGATGAAATAGCCAGCACTAAAAATTACGTGTTATTTGATAGAAGATAATACAGCTTAGAGTCTGTGAGGATCAATGTTAACTTAATATCAGTTAATTGAATAAAATATTAATCTTTTTTGACCTGAAAATCAAGTAAATTCTATAATATTAAGTTATACATGATACAGGAGAAAAAATAGACAAGTTCTAAGTGGCATGCTCCGAAATATTGGCGAGCCGTTTTAAAGACGGATTTTAGTATTCTTGAAAAAACAGTTATCTGCCTACATGCTCCTTGAATTTTTTGATTCCTTCAAAAATACCTTCTGCGAGCCTCTGGCGGATCGCCCTGGTTTTAAGGTCTGTCAACTGACCCCTATTCGTGATAAATCCCAGCTCGAGCAGTACATTGGGCATCAATACTTCCCATAAAACCTGAAATCCAGCCTGTTTGATCCCATTGTTCGGCCAGTTTACTTTTCTCTCCAGAGCCTCTGATATTGATGATGCGAGAATATCGCTTTCATGTACGAATGCTTCCTGGGTCATTGAAAGGACTATCATTTCTTCTTCCGAAAGCTCACGTTCAGGATCAGACTGCTCATAAAGATTGACGACATTATTTTCACGCTGAACTGTTTCAAGTACATCCAATGCTTCATCATTTTTCCCCGGACGTAAGAAATATGTGGAGAAACCTCTTACGCGGGAACTACTATTTGCATTAATATGAATACTGACAAAAAGCCTGCCATTTCCTCCGCCCTCATTGGCTATCTTGGCCCTGTCTCTAAGAGATACATATTTATCCGTATCTCTTGTATAGACAATATTTTCAAAGAGTCCACTCCTTTCTATAATCGTTCCAAGCTTCAAAGCTATGTCGAGTACAAGATCTTTTTCCTTTGTTCCGTCGTGGGCAACCGTTCCGGGATCTCTGCCGCCATGACCAGGATCGATAATAATCGTATTTATTTCCCAGTTCTCTTTATCTTTTGCTACTATATCTTCGACCGTGTCAATATTCTCGGGGATCTCAAAATTTTCAGGAGGTTCAGGAACAGATGCATTTTTATGGATAAGGCTGATCGCGATCTCTCCCTTGTCCGGGTATTCTTCAACTGCATAACTGTCTACATACCTTGAAACCCGGAATGTGATCTGGGAGCTTTCAGTAAACTGATAGGCATTTGATCTAAGAACAAGACCTCTTGTCCTGCTGTCGGTAAAATGCAGAGTATCGAGGTATCCTTTGTAAAACTGCAGATTCAGTGTGAATTTGGTATCATCGAACCAGTGGATAAGATCTCTTCCGAACTCACGCGAAGTTTTTAACCTCAATAAAGTACCGTTATCCTTTTCCTCAACAGCAATATCTGTAATATTAATTTCAGAACCGTAGGTGATTTCAAGAATCATGTCTTCCGGATCAAAAATGTAATCACCTGAAAGGTTAGAAGAGAATATGTTGCTTAAAGTTTTTATAGGAAAATAAATCTCTGATCTGTAAATCCGGATATTCAGGGGAAGCTGATAGATATTGGCACCGACCGATATAAAGGGATTATTGCCTGTTAAAGTAACCTGGCTTCCATCAAGATACATAACCAGCTTTTCAAGACTCTCTTCATAATAAGTGTTAATACCGAGTATCCTTGAAAAATCAGAAGCTGATACGTAATAATCTCCATCATAAGACCTGCTCTCGAGATATTCGATCCTGTCATCATTACCTCTGACAAGAACCTGTATATTCTGTGCAAATCCGCGAATCGATCCGCCAAGGGATAATGCTATTCCAAATAACAGAATGCAAACTTTTATAGAATTTGTTGATCTCATGTATAGAATCTAATAGACTGATAATTATATAACACGCTTAAACTTAAAAAAAGTTGCCTGTTCGAAAATACAGGCTAATAAAAGTACTATTTTTTCAAACTCATTTTTACTAAAGCCGCTCCTCCGAGCAACGGGGCCTTTCCACCGAGTTTAGTCCGGATTATCTTCACTTTCTCGAAGGTTCCTGGCATTGCCCATTGTTTTACAGCTTTATTCACGTTATCAATAATGATATCATTCAGCCTTGTAGAAAGTCCGCCGCCTATCACAACCATTTCCGGATTGAAAATGGTAATTATGTTGGCTACCCCTACACCGAAGAAAAAGAATGACCGGTTAAGGATCTTAACTGCATGTTTCTCCCCCGACTCATATGCCCGGGCGATAGCATCAGTCCTGTTTTCATTGTCTCTGAACTCTTTAAACAGTTTTTTCCCTTTAAAATTCCTTTCATAGCAGTTTTTTATTCTCCTGTAGATAGAGATAGTACTTGCATAGGCTTCGAGACAGCCTTTATTTCCGCACCCGCATTTTGGGCCTCGAGTATTTACGACGATATGACCAAGTTCTCCGGCTCCGCCTGTATTCCCTTTATAGATAGTGCCATCCAGAATTATACCTCCTCCGATTCCTGTTCCGAGAAAAAGTCCGACGAGAGAATCAGTCCCTCTGCCTTCACCGTATTCGGATACACCAAGTGCAGAGATATTCGTGTCATTCTCCAGCCAGATAGGTAAATTTATATGCTTCTCCAAATACTTCTTGATAGGTACATCATTCCATTTCAGATTTGGGGCAAATGCGATTGTTTTTCTATCGCGGTCAAAAGTTCCCGGGCATCCAATACCTATCCCGCAGATATTATTCTGATCAATATCGTTCTTCTTCAGTACCTTAACGAATTTTTCGATCAATTTGTCGAGTGTGAAATCCCATGGTTTTTCGACTGGTGTAAGTATCATATCCTGCTTTAGAATATTCCCTTCTTCTTCGATTATACCAAATTGGATCTTGGTGGCACCGATATCGATACCAATATAGATTTTATCCCTATTCATTGTAAGTCAACCTCATTTGCCAGATGATCCTTTGATTACTGATCATATAGTTTCAATGAGAATATCTGAAACAAAAGTGACGTAATGCTTGTTAAACAATTTAAAAAGCAGCAGTATACTAAGCAATAGAAAATTAACGGGAATAATTATTTGCAATTTTTGTATATAAATATTATTATACTCAGGCAATTCCCGGGAAATTTAATCCTGCAATAATCATTTTTGAAACCGGATGCAGAAAAAAAATGAAAAAATTATCCCTGATCTTGACTTTTATTCTTATTTCAGTTTTTAGTATTCCAGCCTTCGGCCAGTTTGGCGTCAGCAGAGAATCAAAAAATCCGTTCATGACAAAAATGTTCTCTTTTCCCTCTGATACACCAGGGAGCCTGAAAAGCGTGTTCCTTATCCAGGTCTATCTAGACAGACTGCTGTTCACAAAAGTAGATAAAAAGTTCATTGCAAGGTATGGTTTTGAACTGGTAGTCAAGGATGGTAGTGATAACGTTATTTATCAGAAAGACTGGGAAGAATCTCTTTCATTTGACACATTCAAGGAAACTATGGATGATGGTCTGCGGTATTTTTACAGTGAGGTGATGGATATAGAGGCGGGATTATACAGCTATGATCTGAAGATCATTGAACGGGAAACAAGAAAGTCATTTAACGACAGGGGATCGAAGATATTTCCCCCATTCTGGGCCGATAAGGTGGGAATAAGCGATATCATTGTAACTGAAATTCCTGAAGAGGATTACATATTTGATAGAAGGCTCGATGAAGAGCAAGAATTGAGTATAGACTTTACACAGGGTTTTTATCTTAATTACCATCTGTTCAGTTCTGATCTGCAACAGGTGAAATGGGTATATAAGCTTTTCGACATATCGAACAACGCTGTACCCATCCTGGGAGACTCATCAATGCTCCAGCCAACAAATAATATTATCAATCTTAATATTCCGGTAAATGGAAATACGATCCCATCAGGACAGTACTTGTTTCAGACAATTATAACCCATCAGGACGGAACCCTGAAGAACGGATTTCTCAGATTTAAGGTCACATGGAATGACAAACCTATAACTTCATTTAATATAGTAGAATCTCTGGATCAGATGAGGTATGTACTCAAAGAGGAGGAGATTTCCCGTATCAGCGAAATGACTCCTCTCGAGCAGCAGACTTTTTTTGAGGAGTATTGGTCTAAGAATGATCCCACTCCTGGAACTGCGTATAACGAATTATTTGATGAATACTTCAGGAGAGTTGAGTACTCGAATCAGAATTTTGCAGCCGATGATTTACCCGGCTGGAAAACAGACAGGGGAAAGATCTACATTACATTTGGTGTCCCCGATATCAGAAGTCAAAAAACCCTTCTGACTCTCGAAGGTCCTTCGGAAACGTGGACTTATTTTAATTTGAGACGTAAATACATCTTTGTTGATTCCACAGGTAATGGGTTGTACCTGCTGAAATCTGTAGAGGATATTATAAGATAGATATTTTTTAATTTTAGATTCCCCGCTTGATATTTAATAAGCAATACAGTATATTCCAATTCTGTAATAGCTTCACACCTGAGTGTAAAATATATACGAGTAATTAAGATCAGGTCAAACCTAATCCGGGTAAGGATAATGGAGATCATTTTTACTGAGAATGCTCCAAAGCCTGCAGGACACTATTCGCAGGCTGTCAGATATAACGGAATGTTGTTTATTTCTGCGCAGCTTCCGATTGATCCTGAATCAGGAGAAAAGAAAACTGGATCAATTGAAGAACAGACTCTGCAGGTCTTACAGAACTTAGAAGAAATTTTGAAAGAAGCCGGACTTTCAAGAAGCAGTGTTATCAAAACAACAATTTATATAAGTGAGATCGCTTTATGGAAAAGAGTGAACAATGTTTACTCGAAGTTTTTTGGCGATCATAAACCTGCAAGAGCTGTTATACCGACCAGGGCCTTTAATTATGGATTCCTGATCGAGATCGAAGCTGTAGCTGCCGGTTAAGATGGAGAAATAAGATGACGAATAGTCTTCCTGATAAAAAGGTGATCGAAGATGCTTATGAACGGGTAAAACCTATAGTAAAAAGGACACCGGTATTTACAAACAGCACCTTTAACGAGATGTTCGGTGTTGAGGCTTATTTTAAATGTGAAAACCTTCAAAAGGTAGGCGCTTTTAAATTCAGGGGCGCAAGTAATACGGTAATGCAGCTGAGTGATGAACAGGCTATGAATGGGGTTGTAACTCATTCTTCCGGTAATCATGCTGCTGCTTTATCTTTTGCTGCGAAAAGCAGGGGGATTCCTGCGTATATCGTTATGCCTGAGACTGCTCCAAGAGTTAAAGTGGAATCTGTCAAGAGTTACGGAGGAAAGATAACATTCTGTAAACCAACCCTGGAATCGAGAGTTACAACAGCAAACAGGATAATCGAAGAAACCGGAGGGATCCTGATTCATCCGTTTGATGATTACAGGATCATCGCGGGTGCAGCTACTGCCTCGATGGAATTTTTCGAAGAAGTAGGTAGCCTGGATTATCTTCTGGCTCCGATCGGCGGAGGTGGACTGATCTGTGGATCGGCCCTCTCAGCTCATTATTTCAAAACAGGTACGAAAGTAGTTGCTGCCGAACCGAAAAATGCAGATGATGCTTATCTTTCTCTTCAAAAAGGTGAGATTGTGTCAATAAACGATCCGGATACAATAGCTGACGGTTTGCGTACTATGCTCTCGGAAAAGACATTTGATATAGTGCAAAGATTTGTAGATAAGATTGTTACGGTAACCGAAGAAGAAATAATAGAAGCTATGAGATTTATATGGGAACGGATGAAACTGATCATCGAGCCTTCTTCAGCAGTTCCGGTTGCTGCAGTGATGTTTAGAAAAGCCAATTTCACAGGCAGGGTAGGGATAATACTATCAGGCGGAAATGTCGATCTGACGGCGCTGCCTTTCAATTAGGAAAATACAATACAGGTGATCTCAGCGTTAGAATGCAGTCACAATCATTCCGATATACAGAGCTGAATAAAGAAGCTCTCGAATTTCTGAAAAAAGCCGGTTTAGAACAGGTTTTTAAAAAGAACAGTATTATCTTTCTTGAATCTGAAGATCCGACAGGTTTTTTCATCATACTTGAAGGGTATGTGAAGATCTCGCGACTGAACAGGGATGGTAAAGAAGTTGTAATTGCTATATTGAAACCAGGGAATTTTTTCGGGGAGATGAGTATTCTGGATGGTTACCCCAGATCTACTGATGCAGCAGCAGAAACCGATCTTAAGCTTCTCGCAGTAAAAGAATCGGATTTTCACAGAATGCTTGCGAAATTTCCAAATGTCGCTGTTGAGATGCTGAAAGAACTTGCCCAAAGGATTAGAAACTCAGATTCACAGATAAAAGGATTATCTATATTGAATGCAAGGGGAAAAGTTGCTTCTTCATTGCTCAGATGGGCTAGAGATCAGGGTGAAGAAAGAGGAAAAAGTGTAGTAATTGAAGGGACATCAAATCAAAGCGAGATGGCAAGCTATGTTGGACTTACCAGGGAGACTTTTAACAGAAACCTGCACCACCTCCAGGAAGAGGGTTTTATCAGGGTTGAAAAAAGGAATATTGTAATAATTAACGAATATGAAGATTTTAAAAAGATCTTCGGGCCATTCTTTTAATCGATTTTTTAAGTATAAGTACTAATTTTTCGTTTTTTGCGGTTTTTTTAGGAATATTTTACCTGGAGTATCTGTATCAAAAAATGCTATCGTATATTCCTATTTTTATAACCGCATTTTAAAAACTTACCGGAGTGTTGAAATGAAACTGAGTGATGCTGGATTCGTAAGGGGGCTTATTGTATCCGCAGTACTTTTTTTAATCTTTCTTGTTCTAAATGATTCGGGGATCGATCTTCCAACAGAGAAACACAGAAGCGGGGCGCTTGAATCGCTTGAATTTATGACCCACCAGCGTGCCTATCCCAACCGTGTATTGCCGGAACAAGGATATTACACGGCTTTCGAAGAATCTGAGATGAGACTCCACAAGCAGGGAGCTATATCTGCCCCGGATAAGTGGCATTGCATCGGCCCGTACAACCAGGGTGGTAGAACAAATGCTCTTGCAGTTGATCCGAATGATCCCGGGATTGTATATGCGGGTTCAGCAAGCGGCGGACTATGGCGGATGGATATAGATGAGAATGATAATTATTCATGGCAAAATCTTGACACGGGCTATCCGGTGCTTGGAGTCGGAGCGATCGCTATCGATCCAAGGGATTCTGATGTAATATATATCGGCACAGGCGAAGTTTATGCCTATCAGAATTCAGATGGTGGGCTTTACAGAAGGCTAACCAGGGGAAGTTATGGAATTGGACTTCTTAAGACTGCTGATGGAGGTGATACCTGGGAAAAAAGTATTGACTGGACTTACGATCAGCAGAGAGGTGTGCAGGCAATCGAGCTGGATCCATCTAATCCTGATATTGTCTATGCAGGAACGTCTGAGGGACTTTACAAATCTGTTGACGCAGGAGTGACATGGAATTTAGTACTTGATGTTATAATGGTTGTTGATATAGAGATCAATCCGCAGGATACAGATATTCTTTTTGCATCATGCGGCAATTTCGGCACTACAGGTACAGGTATTTACAGGTCTCTTGACGGCGGAACTACATGGACGGAACAGACCTCGGGATTACCTTCGCACTGGACAGGAAAAACGCTTCTTGATATTTACGAAGCCGATCCGGACCAAATCTATGCTGATGTGGCAGATGATCTCGACGGTATAGCACTGTACAGAAGTACGGATAACGGGGATACCTGGGAACCTATATTTTCTGCAATGGATTATGATTTTCCATCATATCAGGGATGGTTTGCTCATTACGTAAGAGTCAATCCGGCAGATAATAACAAAGTCTTGCTTGCCGGTGTAAATTACGGTGTATCCACAGATGGTGCGCAGACTTTTGACGTGTTGGGTGGAATGCACGTGGATCATCATTGCTATGCTAATCATCCGACTGATCCTGAAACTGTGTATTTTGGAAATGACGGCGGTGTATATGTATCTCATGACGGGGGACACAATGTAAAAGACCTGAACTATGGGTACATAACTACCCAGTTCTATAAGAATGTTACTTCATCAAATCACGATTCACTGTTCTTCATCGGCGGTCTCCAGGATAACAGCACTGTAATTTATGAAGGGGAAGATCTCTGGAGAACAGGGCTTATCGGCGGTGACGGATCCTGCACGGCTATAAACAGGACATATCGTAATTTCATTTATGGTTCGGCGCAGTATCTGGCAATAAGAGTATCGACAAATGGAGGAGAAAACTGGTCTTCGACTACAAGCGGTATCTCTTATGATCATCGACAGAGAAAAGCTGCATTCATTGCTCCATATTTAACTATCTCAGCAACCGATATGCTTGCAGGGACTGACAGAATATGGAGATCACGAAACAGAGGTAATACCTGGTCGGAAGAAAGTGGAATTCTTAATGGGAATTCTATAATCGCACTGGCCGGCCCTACTACGGGAGTAGGTAAAATATATGCAGCAACGGTACCTACCAGCAGTCAGAGGGCAGAGATATTCAAACTGAATTCTTCTACCGGGAATTGGGATAACGTAACCCACGACCTCCCTGACAGGTACATTACAGCCGTAGAAATATATCAGAAGAATAGGGATATTGCATTCGTTACCCTTTCCGGATTTGGTTCATCACATCTTTTTGCTACAACAGATGCAGCGGAGACATGGACAGACATAGGACAGGGGCTACCGGACGTTCCTACACATGATGTACTTGTAGATAAAGATGATCACAAGAATGTCTATGTAGCGAACGACCTAGGTGTTTATGTATCGACTGATTTCGGACAGACATGGAATGATTTCAATGAAGGTCTGCCTCCGGCGGTCATGGCTATGGACCTTTCCATGTCGGAACTGAACCGGAAGATACGTATCGCCACTCACGGAAACGGAGTATGGCAAAGGACGATGCTTCCAGCCGATCCCGATGAGGAGCCGGGCAACGGTATTGACGATATTGTACCGGATCAATACGAACTTATTGGGAATTATCCGAATCCATTCAATCCTGACACTAAGATCGAGATCAGGCTTGAAAAAGCTGTTTTTGTTGAATTGAAAATATATGATATTATAGGCCAGGAAGTTAAGACCCTGGCTAACAGGGCTTTTGACGAGGGCGCTCATTACATCCGTTGGGATGGAACAAATAGTAATGGCAAATCTGTAGGAAGCGGTATTTACATTGCCGTTATGAAAGCAGGGGGGCAGTATAAAACGAATAAGATGACTCTGATAAAATAGATACAGAGAAAACATGAGCAAAAAGGGGCGGCATTACATCGATCAAATTTCTATTGATAAGATAAAATCGGGTGATACCGCCTCCTTTAAGGCCCTTTTCGATAAATTCTCAACTTCTCTTCTCAACTTTACACTAACTTTAGTTAAAGATACACAGAGTGCAGAAAACATCGTGCAGTCTGTTTTTGTGAATATTTGGAAAAACCGCTCTAACCTTGATCCGGAACAGAATATCAAATCTTATCTTTACAAAGCAGTTAAAAACCAGGGAATTCAACATATCAGAAACCAAAAGCTGAATTTTGAACTCGAGGAGGCAGCTAGTATGGATTTGAAGCTCCCCGGACCGGATCAAACACTCCAGGAAAAAGAGTTGGAAAAAGCCGTCAATGAAGCTGTAAACGAACTTCCCGAAGGATGTCGCGCTGTATTTACTCTTAATAGGTTTGAAGGATTTTCATACCGGGAAACAGCAGATATTCTCGGTATTTCAGTTAATACCGTTAAGACACAAATGAACAGAGCTTTCAAATATCTCCGCAGCCGCCTATCAGTTTTCCTGACATTGATACACATCTAAGATCTTCAGGTTGGTTATATTTCTATTAGGAAAAATATAATTCTTGTCACCCTTTTTTTCTTTTCATGGATATTATAGTAAATGAAAAAGAAATGTCGCTCAATTGGGAAGCAATAATGAAAAAACAACCGGATACAGAATTATTAACTCAGTTCCTGTCAGGTGAATGCACACCTGAAGAAAGGCAAATTATCGAGACATGGATCAATTCATCTCCCGATAATAAACGCATAATAGAAAATCTGGAAAAGATCTGGAATTCCCCCAGGGTACAAAAAAACAAATGGGATATAGACCGGGTATGGGGGAATATTGTACGGGAAACCGGAATATCAAATAAACAACAGGACGAGACCAGGGTAGTTCCATTACAGCGTAAATCCAAATTCAATTCAGTATGGATCAGAGTTGCAGCAGCAATAGCTGTGATTCTTATTCCTGCTGTTTATATCCTGATAATGGGAATCCCCGGACAGGGTGGAATAGAAAAGGAATGGAAGGAGATCATTGTTGATAACGGAACGCGTACTTCTTTTGCATTAGATGATGGAACAGAAATCACTCTTGATGCCGGTAGTATATTGCGCTATCCTACTGAATTCGGAGATGCTTCCAGAGATATCTATTTTCAGGGAGAGGGGTATTTCATAGTAGCTCCTGACAATGAAAAACCATTCAAAGTATATGCTGAAAATGCTCTGGTGACAGTGCTTGGAACCAAATTCAACCTTAGGGCATGGCGGGAGAATGAAAGGGTGGAACTGGTTGTAACCGAAGGTAAAGTATCTTTCAGGGCCGGGGATTCGGAAGAACATGAGATTCTTACTGAAAACGAAATGAGTGTATTAACAACTGCCGGTATCCCTTCAAGACCGGTTAAAGTTGAATCAGCAGACTATCTAGGCTGGATGAATAACAACCTGAAAATGGACAACGTCAATCTTTCAGAGATCATTGGACAGCTCGAACGCTGGTATGATCTTGTAATTGACATCGATGATTCAGCTCTGTCTCATAAAATAAATATCCACCTTCAGAAAGAACCGGTTGATAACCTGCTGGATCTGGTAGGTGCCATAATAAATCAAAGATATGAAAGAAATGGAAAAATCGTCAGATTTTTTAAGGAACAATGAGAAATGTTTCAGTAATGTGCACAGAAGAACTACTTTCAAGGAGATTAAGGTATGGTAAATGGTTTTCAAACTATCAGAATCGCACTGATTACACTTTTGACTTTATCAATACTATCTCCGCTATATGCCCGTCAGAAGGCACCTGAGCTGGATTTTGATCAACAGGTGGTAGAAAAAATACCCAGATCTCTATTCAATATTAT
The DNA here is from genome assembly GCA_028278455.1 of bacterium. Lineage (GTDB taxonomy): Bacteria > SM23-31 > SM23-31 > SM23-31 > SM23-31 > JANQEH01. The sequence goes on along the minus strand of JANQEH010000165.1, from coordinate 1,864 downwards.
TACTATCGATCTTAAAGAAGTCAGCTTTGAGAAAGCCTTGAACGAAATCTCACAAAGAGGGGATATCAAGCTGAATTATGCAATTGACAGGATACCTGCAGATAAAATAGTCTCGGTGAAAATGAGTGATGTGGCGGCGCTCGAAGCCCTTGTCAAGATCCTCAAAGATACTGATACAGGATTGATAATAACCAATAATGGACAGATAGCAATTGTACCAAAAGCCGAGGCGAACATAGATCTTTCAAAGAGTAAAAATCTGAATGATGGCGAGATTTCAGGAACCGTAAAAGATGCCGCTACAGGAGAGCCTTTGATAGGGGCAAATATAGTTATAAAGGGTACATATCGGGGAGCTGCAACAAACAGGGATGGTGAATTTATAATCCCCAATGTAGATGAGGGGACATATGATTTAGAAGCGTCGTATGTAGGCTATGAGAAAAAACGTCTTGAGAATATAGTTGTAGAGGCGGGCAGGTCAGTAATAATAGATTTTGAATTGACAGAATCGATACTCTCCCTGAGAGAGATAGTAGTAACTCCCGGTCAGTTCAAGTTAATGGAAAAGGCGCCTACTACTTCAAACTCATTGAATTCCGATGACATGCGGACATTCCCCCAGATAGGGGAAGATATTTACAGGGCGGCTACACGGCTGCCGGGAGTATCAGGCAACGATTTTTCATCGAGGTTTTCAATTCGGGGCGGTTCGTATGAGGAAGTGCTTGTTCAGCTTGACGGTATGGAGTTATATGATCCGTTCCACCTGAAGGATATTGATGGTTTTTTGAGTATAATCGATGTTGAAGCGATCAGCAGTATCGATATGATGACGGGAGCATTTCCTGCGGAATTCGGCAACAGGCTGAGCGGTATTTTCAATATGAAGACTGTAACTCCTACCAAAGAAAACTCAAGGTCATCAGGTGCTATTAGTTTTATGAATGCCCGGCTGCTTTCACAGGGAGAGTTTGCCGGGGGAAAAGGTAATTATCTATTTCTGGCCAGGAGGGGATATATTGACCTTCTCCTGAAAGCTGTTGAAAGCGAAGATTCAGATGATGTCATAGAACCTGTATATTATGATATACTCAGCAAATTCCAGTTTTATATAAATAAGAATCACTCGATATCGGCAAGTTTTCTGTCTTCAGTTGATGATATGCATATTATTCTCGATGGCGATGAAGTTGCGATTGATACCGAATACAACAACCATTATCAGTGGTTAAACTGGGATGCTGAATTCAGCGACAATCTTTTCACAAGTACTATATTATACAATGGGGTTGTAGATAAAAAGGGTTACGTTGAAACCATTGGAGATGTTGACCACCTCGATTTCAACGGAGAGATCAGAGATATTCGGAATTTCAGTTTCTATGGTTTCAAGCAGGATTGGAGCTACAGCCTGAATGAAGATTATCTAATTAAATGGGGATTTAATTCAAAGCAGGTAGAAGGTGAATACGACTACAATTTCTTCAATATTTTACGGCCAAACATTATAAATCCTGCAGATCCTGAGGTACCTGTCGAGTTGGACACATCTGCTGCAAAGGGTAATAATAGCGGGACTGAACTGGGTATATATTTAAGCAACAGATTCCGGATCTCTGAACCATTGACAATTGAAGCTGGATTTCGGTATGATAATTATTCGTGGACAGATGAAAGTAAACTCAGCCCAAGACTCAATGCAGTTCTGGAACTGCCGGATAAAACTGTGTTGAGGGCAGGATGGGGAAGATTCTATCAGGCGCACGGTGTGAACCAGATAATGGCACAGGATCGTGACCTGAATTTTTATAAAGCTGAAATGGCAGAGCATTATAACCTGGGGATTGAACATAAGTATGAT
>JANQEH010000255.1 GCA_028278455.1 bacterium | reverse complement strand
GTCTGCGCAGAAACAACACCTCATTATCTGATTTTTACTGATGAAGTACTAAGACGCGAAGATGGTTATAAATGGCTGGGTTCACCGCCGATCCTGATTTTCTTTATCGCGGATCGGCGGTGAACCCAGCCATTTATAACCATCTTCGCGTCTTAGTACTTCATCAGTAAAAATCAGATAATGAGGTGTTGTTTCTGCGCAGACATTCAGACCTTTTTCTTTTGCATCTCGTAAAACGTTTACTCCATCACCTGAAGAAAGATGTACAATAAAAATTCTACCTCCTGTTTTTTCTGCTACCCGAAAAATCCTCTTCATGGCGTTAGTTTCAGATTCAGGTGGTCTGCATAAAGCGTGATCGATAGGTTTTGTCATACCACACTTGATCTTTTCAACCGCATTTTTATCTATTATATTGCTGTCTTCGGCATGAACCATCAGCATGCCACCGCATTCTTCAAGCCTTGAAGAAAGGCTTATGAATTCATCGTCAGTGATAAAACGCCCTTCAACACCACTGAACATATTGAGAGCCGATTTACCGGACATCGATCTGTATGTCATAAAGCATTTAAAGGCAGGAGCTCCGGCATCGATAAGGCCGGGTATCTCGTCAAGAACTTCCTGTGTCACCTGCGAGATTATTGGATGAACATTCCAGTCTATCAACGACTTGTTCCGGGCCTGTTCTTCTTTTACCTTTATCACATTTAATAGAGGCGCACCGTGGATCTGATCTGAAAAGTCTATTACAGTAGTTGTTCCTCCGAATGCGGCCGCCCGGCTTCCGGTGTAGTAATCATGCACTCCTGAATGGCATTTATTACTTTCATTAAAATGGATATGCGGATCTATGGCACCCGGAAAAACCAGCAGTCCTTCAGCATCAATAGTCATATCTGCCGTCACATTTATTAGATCACCGACAGCCTGAATTCTTTCCCCGTTAACAAGAATATCTTTAGCAGCCACATCTTTTTCCCGGACAACAGTACCGCCTTTAATCAGAATCGTTTTTGATTTCGTCATTTCTTTCAACCGGTTAATATATCTAAATAATTAATTTGAGTATTTTCCCGGTAAAATATGTTATTGGAAATATTTATCAAAGAAAATAATTATATATCAACATAACCGCTATTTACCGACATAAAAATCAGATAAAAGATGATAACTAATGAAATCTTCTTTCAAATTCCCTGACACCAATATTGATATCACCATCTCCAGTTTTTATCAGAACAACCTTATCACCGTCACCAATAAGAGTATAGGTCATATCCTTTACTCTTTCATCATTCACTGTAATCTTCCCGTCATTAGAAACTGCGGTCACGACTCTTACTATATCTTTAACCAAATTTATTTCGATATCACCTTCTTCATTGGATATATCAAGATTGTTGAACAAAGAATTTACTATAACTACCATACCATCTTTCTTGCTGATTTTAACATCGATGCTTTCCGGTAAGTAGATCAAATGCTCAATCTCTTCTCTGTACCATGAAATCCCGAGCATATTGAGATTATCCAGCTTTTTGGGCTTAATCCAGATATGGTCACCGATCCTTTCGATCAAAACGTCGTACTTTTTCCGCTCCTTTTTGTTGGAGTACCCAATGACCTTTCCTTTCTGAATGAATGTTGAAACAATTTCAGCTTCAAGGCCAACCGCTTTTTTAATTGTAACATTTCCGTCAAGTTCTATTATTACTTTATCACCCTCACTGATTTCTATTGACTTATTAATAGATTTGACATCCTGTGCAAATGACAATCCGGTAAATAACAACAGAATGACTAATAGGTTGAGAATCTTCATTTCTTACTCCTTTGTTGGTTATAACATAGTACTATGCATTACTATGTATACAATTAAAATTTTTAGTGCTTAATCATTTTTTTCATTCCAATACTTACTGCTAAATAGAGTATTATGGCTGTTATCAGGAAAAGAGGTATTGTCCATATACCCAGCAGATCGTTCTGATAAGGCAGTTTATCTCCGGTTATCCCAATCAGCAATCCTCCGTCAGGTTCTTTGAAAACTCCTGCCTGGTCACTAAAAAAGATCCGTACAACAGCGATGAGACCAAGTGTGAAAGATACCAGGTACCCCAGGCCAAGTGTGCAAATCATCATGCTCATTTTTATCGTAGACTTCGGGCTATAGAGTATACCGAGGAGAAGATTCTTTGGATTGATTGATTTTCCTGAACCATCAAGGATCTTTTCAGATACTACAGCTTTCATGAATTCCTCAGGTCTGCCAAGATTCTCCATTGCCTCCATCAGTCTCTCAGCCTCATTCTCACCTTCCCTCTCCAGAAAGCTTTCATACAGATGACTTTTGAGCTCAAGATCTATCTCGCTTCTTTGCTTTTTATTCAATCCTTTTATCACCCTGTTTACCCGGTAAAAATAATCATCCCAGATCTTTCTGGATACCTTCTCTTTGAATTTTGGCTCTATATTCATTACTCCACCATAAGTTTTTGAATTGAAAAATTGAGTTCCATCCATGAAACCTTCATGCTTTTAACAGCCTCCAGACCAGCTTCCGTTATGCTATAGTATTTCCTGGGTACACCGGTCTCATATTCTACCCATTTCGACTCGATCAGTCCTGTATTTTTCAGCCTGTTCAGCAGCGGATAAATAGTCCCTTCAGAAACGTCTATCGAGGTCAGAGTCTTGATCTGCTTTATCAACTCATATCCATAATACTCATTCCGCTGGAGAACAAGGAGTATTACAAACTCGAGTACTCCCTTCCTGACCTGCGATTTCCATTTTTCATTATGCATAAAATCTATCTTTTTAAATACAATGTAATCATATATACTATGTATTGCAAGATATTGTTTCAATTCTTTGACAAATCAATTTTGAATGAAGTACTTATTCTGTTCGTTTTACTGTCCATAAAATCATGGATCTGAAACATCCCCCTCAATCCCCATTCGAAGGGGGAGTTATATGAAAAATTGCCTTTGAAGGGGAAATCCCTTCTCAGGAGAGAATAATAATAATCCGCTTAGATCGAATTATACAAGAATACCCTTCGAGTATGATTTACTCAAGAGCCTCTTTGAAATGGAGAATTTACAAAAATATAAAGTGTACCATTTAATAATTGCATTCTCGTATTGTTGTTTGTTATATTTATATAAAGATCACCCCCGTACCTGATCCTCTTTGGTGCTATTAATATCTTTCCCGGGTTCCTTTGATATCTATTACGCGAAATGAGTTACCCGGAATTTAATTAGTGGTTTATGAAATGAAAAATATCAAAAAATACTTACTGCTTCACCAGGTAATATTTTTTTGCATTATATGCTGCGGTGACCGGCCAGAAAGAATCACAGCACAGGATAAATATTCTGCCCGAAGGAAGCTCATGGTCGAAACCCAGATCAGGGCAAAGGGAATCAAAGATAGTGCCGTCCTCAAAGCAATTCTGACCGTACCCAGGCATGAATTTGTCCCGCTTAAACACAGGGATTTCGCATATATTGATTCTCCACTCCCAATAGGAAATAAACAGACGATCTCCCAGCCTTATATTGTTGCATATATGACTGAAACACTTAATCTGGAGAGCACCGACAAAGTCCTTGAAATAGGTACAGGCTCAGGCTATCAGGCAGCAATACTTGCAGAGATAGTAAAAGAGGTGTATACGATAGAGATCATTGAAAAATTAGGGAAGACTGCTGAAAAGGTCTTGAATAAACTCGATTATAAGAATGTTCACGTGATCATCGGCGACGGGTACGACGGTTATCCTCCCGAAGCGCCATTTGATGCGGTTATCGTCACTGCAGCTCCAGAAAAAATTCCTCAGCCCCTTATCGATCAACTAAAACCGGGCGGCAGAATGATAATCCCGGTAGGGTCGCATTATCAGAGCCTGATGCTTATCGAGAAAACCGATAAAGGTGTAGTCGAATCCCGGCTTATTCCTGTGAGATTCGTCCCGATGACAGGCAAAATAAAGAAGTGATTTTAATACAGTTTACAGCTTTAGCTGCGTTTCCAGGTTTTTGAGATCTCCGAGGACCCAAACATCAGATATAAGATAACCGTCGAAAGTAAATAAAGCACAGCCGTTCCAGCTGACATGTTTTCCTGTTGGAGGATATCCCAGGAATTCATTTCTATGAATGCCAGTGAATACCATCTTCGCGAACACCTTATCACCTTCTGATACAAGCTCTTCAATAACGCATTTATATCCGTCGAGAGCCTGATGGACCATGTCGACATATTCGAGAAAACCCGAATGGCCTTTTCTCTCCAATCCAAGCGACCCCCGAAAAGTGAAATCCTTATGTAGTATGGATGATACATTTTCCTTATTATGATCATCCCAAAGTTCTATATAAAATCTTTCAACTTGTTTTTTATTCATTTCTTTTTCTCACAATTAATCATCTGTCACTATGTAATTATAGCTATCTGGAAGATGATACCTTTTTTGCAGATTCAGCAATACCCTTAAGCATACCCGAGAATACTAACTGGTGCACCGGATAAAGAGCATACCAGTATAGCCTGCCAAATAGACCTACCGGATCGAATATTGCGGTCTGCCTGATGGTCGATGAATTTTTATCTCCGTTAACTTCAAATTCGAGCCATGCTCTACCCGGCACTTTCATCTCGGCCGAAAGCCTAAGCAGATGATCCTGCTCGAATTTTTCAATCCGCCAGAAATCTATGGGATCCCCGTTTCGTAGTATACCTGAATCGGGCCTGCCTCTTCTCATACCTACTCCTCCTGCAATCATATCAAGTAATCCTCTGATCTTCCATAACCAGTTCCATGCATACCAGCCGTTCTCTCCCCCAATAAGCTGTATCGGAATAAAAGCATATTCAGGGGACAGGTCTACTTTTATTGTTCTTGAATCAATAAGTCTCGCACCAAATTTAATCCCAAAAAACCGAGCTGTCCGCTCACCTGTCGAAGATAGTGCATCAGACCAGCGGGTAGCAGCGAATTCTTCGTCCTCATTTGCCAGTGCATGGCGGACTGCATCTTCTATGCTCATCGGTTTCACTTTGAATGCCTCTATGGCAGAATTATCGCGTATAATTGTGGGATGTACGATACTCTCTATCAGTTTCCTGCCGATTCGTGCATACAACGGTGTGACAAGGCCCAGCCACAGGCTGGACAAACCAGGGGTCAGTACCGGAACTCTGACCATCCTGATCCTTATGTTCCTGCACTTTGCATAAATCCGCATAATCTTTTCATACGATACAATATCTGAACCACCTATCTCGAAAATTCTGTCAGACGATACGGTAAGATCTAATGCTTCAATTAGATATCTTATCAGGTCTTCAATAGCGATCGGTTGGGCAGATATGGAAACCCATCTGGGAGTTATCATAACAGGGAGTCTCTCTACCAGGATTCGTATCATCTCGAATGAAAGGCTTCCTGAACCGATTATAATCGAAGCACGGAATTCTATTACAGGCACACCCGATTCCCGCAGTATCTTTCCAACTTCCTGCCTGCTCCTGAGGTGAGGAGAAAGATTGTCTTCATCATCACCGAGTCCACCCAGATAGATGATCCGTTCAACACCGGCTTCCCTGGCGGATTCTCCGAAATTCGACGCCGCAATCCGGTCGTCTTTCTCAAATGCCCCTTTGGATCCCATTGAGTGGACCATGTAGTACGCAATATCCACCCCTTGCAAGGCAGGTTTGAGACTATCGAGGTCGAGAACATCACCCTTCACTATCTCCGTACCGGCATCTGTCCTGGATCTAAGATAATCCGGACGCCTGGCGAGACACCGGATACGATGGCCGTTTTTTTCCAGTTCCTTCAGTAGGCGCCCTCCAACATACCCGGTTGCCCCGGTAAGAAGGATCAACTTTTCATTATTAATCGGGATGTCAGGTTTATCGGAGGTAATTGAATTATTCATATTGAATTGAATTTTGAATTGGACTCATAATAGAACAATTTTTCTGAAGATACAGTTCATACGATCTGTACATTCAGGCAGTAATTGAATTTGAACTAAAAATCCAGAACATTTCTTATTATACTTGCAGCCTCCTCAAATTTATACGGTTTGCTGAGAAATCCCTCTACTTTCTGCAGAATCCCTTTCTTAGCATCAATCTCACCAAATCCTGATGAAATTATTACTTTCACGTTAGGATTAATTTGAAGTAACTTTTCATAAGTTTCAACACCGGGCATTTCAGGCATCATTAAATCCAGTATTACAATGTCTATAGAATCCCTTGATTTTTTATAGATTTCCAGCCCTTCCAGTCCATTTGATGCATCGATAACATTGTAATCGAATTCTCCCATCATTCTGTGGAATGCTCTTATTACGTTGGGTTCATCATCGATTATTAGAATAGTCTCATCTCCTCCCCGGATTTCCTTATCATCTGTTTTATCCTTAATCTGTGTAATACCTCTTGGCAGGTATATATGGAAGGTTGTACCTACACCGGATTCGCTTTCGATTTCTATATGGCCTTTAAAGAACTTTGTTACAATATTGTACACCATAGCCAGCCCCAGTCCCTGTCCACTCCTTTTGTTTGCACCTTTTGTAGTAAACATTGGATCGAACGCTTTGCTTATAACTTCAGATGACATTCCAATCCCGTTATCACTGAATGTTACGTGAATATAATCCCCTTCTTTTATATCCGGTGTCTTTAATTCTCTGGAAGTCACCTCTTCGGCATCTATTTCTATGAAGTCACCTTTTTTTAATCCCCTAATCTCTAACGCCTGTACAGAATTAGTAACGAGATTCAATAATACCTGGTGTAGCTCGGTTGAATTCGCTTTTACAATGTATTCTCCCTTTGAAAATTTGATCTTTTTCCCAATTAGACGGTCAGTTGTTTCTTTGATCAGATCAAATACTTCTTTTGAGATTTCATACAAATCTATTGACGAGATATTATGGACCGTAGCTTTTGACAATGTCTGGAATTGCCTGATAATACCGGCAGCTCTATCACAGCTCGTAAATGCATCTTTAATGCAGTTTTTCTGATCCTCTGTAAAAGTCTCTGCTGTCCGTGATAAATAGTCAATATTACCCATAATACCAACCAGGATATTGTTGAAATCATGAGCGATACCGCCTGCAAGAGTACCGAGAGAATCCATTCTCTGCCTGATCTGGAGCTGTTCCTCCAAGTTTTTTCTTTCAGTTATATCAAATAATGAACCGGTTAGCAGAACCGGTTTATTGTCTTTCCATTCTATAACCTTCCCTCTACCGTTAATCCATCTCCATGATCCGTCTTTATGCCTCATGCGATGCTCCGTATTGTATTCGGAAAGTCTACCTTCAAGGTAATCATTCACCTTTTTCATCATTCCATCAATATCTTCAGGATGATGAAGTTCTACTGCGTCTTCAAAAGTATTGAACATCTCACCAAATTTATACCCAAGCAGTTCATGAGTTCTTTCGTCATAAAACACTTCATTCTTCTCCAGTTCCCATCTCCAGATTCCAGCTTTAGTGATATCCAGTGCCATTTTAAGATTCTCTTCGCTCTCTCTTAATTCTATTTCCGCTTTCTTCCTCTCTGTGATATCACTTGCTGAACATGTAAAACCTATATTATCTCCATCCTTTCTCAATGGTGCTACGCTGTATGCTATCGGGAATTCAAATCCTTTTTTGTGCTTTACGTATATCTCACCCCGCACTTCTTTGCCTCTTTGTATAACTCGTTTAAATAGTTTATCTGCCTCCTTTAATCGTTTTTCCGAAAGAAACTCATCCATTTGCATCCCGTACATCTGATCTCTTTCATAGCCATACATTTCTGCACCGGCAGAATTTATAAATAAAAGCATGCCATTGAGATCGAACATGCTTATAAGATCAGCGGAAGCATCTGTTATCAGCCTTAATTTCTCTTCACTTTCCTTTAATGCTTCTTCTGCCTGCTTTTTCTCAGTAATATCCTCGGCAGTACCCAAGACTCCGAAGATCCTGCCGTCGGTGTCTTTCAGAGGTATCTTATTTGATATCACCCATTTTTCTTTGCCTGCAGCAGTGATAACATTCTCCTCAAAACTCAATTTCGGATTACCAGTATCCATGACAAGTTTATCATCAGCTCTGAATTTTTCTGCTACCTCACTCCATATCAGTTCAGAATCATTTTTACCGATAACTTCTACAGGATCTTTGATACCTGTATCCCTGGCAAAAGTATTGTTACATCCAAGATAGACAGAATTCAGGTCTTTCCAGTAAATACTTGAAGGAACCGTGTTTATTATTAGCTCCAACATATTCTTTTGTTTATTTATCTCCTCCTCTGCCCTTTTTGAATTGAGAACCTCTGCAAATGCAAGAGAAAGAGATTCAATGATTTTACGGTCTGTTTCGGTAAATCCACACTCTTTATTGGCAATACCTATCATACCCTTAAATTTTTTGTGTTTAAAAGGAACTCCCAAAAAACTGTTTATTGGCAGGTGACCTTCCGGAACACCAACACTTAAAGGATGATTCCCGGGATCATTAACTATCAATCCTTTTTCATGATTAAAAGCTTCATTCCAGATGCCTCCAACTTCCAAATCCCGGATACAATCGGGTTGGTCCCTGGCGATGAGGCACTCTTCCCACCCCATATCGCTTAGTGCAAGAATGTCATACCGGTTGTTCTTATTTACTTCAGCAACAGCGCCGTATTGACTATCTGTTGCCTCGAGTGCAATATTCAAACAGATTTCAGCAGCCTCGGAAACGTTATTACAATCGAATGATTCTACGAACAACCGATTCATATTTAATAATATCTGATTCTGGCGTTGTATATTCTCATTAGCAACCTTGAGTCGTTCTTCTGCTTTCTTTTTTTCGGTAATATCCGTTATCATTCCAAAAATCAGGACAGGCTCACCTTTATTATTTCGCTTGAAAATAGTTTCTCTGAAATCCAACCAGAGCCAATTTCCATTCTTGTGTTTCATCCTGTAAGTATTTTTTAGAATTTCACCGTCTTTTACCTGATTATAACTTTTAATTGCTTTATTAATGTAGATCTTGAAATCATCCGGATGCATTAGATCTTGAATTAGCCGGTCTCCCATCTTCTTTATTTCTTCAGGGGTATAACCGGCTATATCGATTATTCTTTCGTTGGAATACACATTGTTTTTTTTCTC